>JBEEJQ010000034.1:0-18937 GCA_041169105.1 Pseudomonadota bacterium
GATCGACCACACCGAAGCCTTGGTGTCGGTGGACGTGAACTCGGCCCGCGCCATCAAGGGCGGCGACATCGAAGAAACCGCGACCCGCACCAACCTGGAAGCCGCCGACGAAGTGGCCCGCCAGATGCGCCTGCGCGACTTGGGTGGCTTGATCGTGATCGACTTCATCGACATGGAAGAGTCCAAGAACCGCCGCGAAGTGGAAAACCGCCTGCGCGATGCGCTGCGCCAAGACCGCGCTCGCGTGCAGTTTGGCACCATCAGCAAGTTCGGCCTCATGGAAATGAGCCGCCAGCGCTTGAAGCCTGCGCTGTCCGAAGGTGCGTCCATCCCCTGCCCACGTTGCGGCGGCGCTGGCCACATCCGCGACACCGAGAGCTCGGCACTGCAAATTTTGCGCATCATCCAGGAAGAGTCCATGAAGGACAACACCGCCGCCGTGCACGCGCAAGTGCCCGTCGAAGTGGCCGCCTTCTTGCTCAACGAAAAGCGCCCCGAGATCGCCAAGATCGAATTGCAGCAACGCATCAGCGTGCTGCTGGTGCCCAACAAGTCGCTGGAAACCCCGCACTACAAGCTCGAGCGCCTGAAGCACGACGACCCACGCCTGGACCGCATCGAAGCCAGCTACAAAATGGCCGAGATCGTCGAAGACGCCACCACCGTGACCCGTCGTTCGCAAGAGCCCACCAACAAGCAAACGCCTGTCATCAAAGGTGTGCTGCCCGATGCACCAGCGCCTGTGGCACCCGTCAAGGTTGAAGCACCTGCTGCAGCCAAGCCTGCCAAAGCCGCCGCACCTGTGAAGGCAGCGGCTGCCAGCGGTGGTTTCTTTGGCTGGCTCAAGCGCCTGTTCGGTGGCAGCACCGAAGAAGCCAAGCCCGCAGTGGCCGACAAGAAAGACGAGAAAACCCGCGAAGGCCGTAACGGCGAGCGCAATGGCGAACGCCGTGAAGGTGGCCGTGATGGCCGCCGTGGTGGCCGCGATGGCCGCCGTGGCGAGCGCGCAGAGCGCCCCGAAGGCGTTCAAGGCGAAGGCCGCGCCCCCCGCGAAGGTGGACGCCGTGGCGAAGGCCGCAACGAAGTGCGCGATGGTGAAGGCCGTCCCGCACGCGGCGAGCGCACAGAGCGCCCCGCCGGTGAGCGCCAGCCCCGCGAAGGCCGCCGCGAACGCGGTGAGAACAACCGCAATGAAGCCCCAGCCGAATTGGCCGCGGACGGCAGCGAAGTGCGCACAGAACGCGCCCCTCGCGCTGAGCGTGGTGAGCGCGGCGAAGGCCGCCGTGAACGTGGCGAAGGCCGTGGCGAGCGCGGTGAAGGCCGCCGTGAACGCGGCGAACGTCGCAACCACGACAAAGCCCCAGGCGAGCTGAACGCAGCAGACAATGCCGTGGCCGTCGAAGGTCAGGAAGTCAGCGCCGACAACGCCGCACCGGCTGAAAACAACGGAGAGCGCCGTGAACGCCGCTCACGCGACCGCTATGGCCGCGACCGCCGCGAACGCAATGGCGAAGCCCGTCAGGACAACGACGCCCCCACAACCGACACAACGCCCGACGCAGCACCTGCCGCCGAAGCCGTGAGCGAAGACCGTCCTGCGCCCCGCTCCTACTTTGAGCGTGCGCAACAAGCCGCCGCAGAAGCTGCCCCACAGGCCGCCGCGCCAGCCGCAGAAGCCGCTCCAGCCCCTGCAGCAGTGATGCCTGCTGCAGTGCCCGCCCCGGTGATCACACATGTGTCGGCAGCCCCTGCCGCACCGGCAGCCAGCGAACCAGCCCCTGGCCTGCCCAAAGTGGCCAGCTACACACTGCCCCTGGAAAGCCTGCAAGACGTGGCGCAAAGCTCCGGTCTGGTCTGGGTCAACTCCGATGCCGACAAGATCGCCGCCGTGCAAGCGGCCATCGCGGCTGAACCCAAGCCTGTGCGCGTGCCACGCGAGCGTCCACCTGCGGTGGTCGTGAACGAAGGTCCGCTGGTCTTGGTGGAAACACGCAAAGACCTGAAAGACATGAACTTGCCGTTCTGATCGCCATGCGCTGACGCAAGTCAGCGCACCCATAAAAAAAGCCGAACCCAAGGGTTCGGCTTTTTTTATGGGTGGTCAAATCGCTCAGACGCTGACCAAGGCCGCCTGCTTCCAGGCCTGCGCGGCGGCTGTCGCGTCTTCGCGTTGCTCGGCCAATTCAGCCAGCGCCAGCCAGGTGCGGCGTTGAAGTTCGGGCTCTTGCAGGCCTTTGACCGCTTGTGACAACAAGGCCTGCGCCTTGCCCCACAGGCGGTGACGCAGGCACACCATGCCCGCCAAATACTGCAAGCGTGGATCGCGCGGTTGGGCTTGTTGCAAGCCCTCCACGCGGGCCAGCCCTTGGCGCGCATCCAGGGCCTGCGGATCGGCCTGGCTCAACTCCAGGGCACGCACCACGCGCAGCATTTGTAAGGGCGACCAGTCCGCAGCACCCGCCTGCAAGGGAGCCCACAAAGGCTCCAGCCACACACGGGCCGTGGCCGTGCTGCCCCCCAGCGCCATGAAACGCAAAGCGACTTCAGCGGCCACATCGGGCATCTTGCGCTGGGTGGGGTGGAGTTTTTGCCAGATTTTTTGCACACCGTCTGCATCGCGCACCTGGGTGAGCCACTCCAAAATCAAACCCCGCACCAAGCTTTCGGCGGCCGCTGGCGTGAAGGCCCGGTGCTTGGCCAGCAACACCGCCGTATCGAGCGCCTGTGCGGTTTGTCCGGCCAGGCGCGAGGCCTTGAGCAACAAACGCATGGCCACCATGCGACGTCCCACCGCAGGCGGCAACTCCTGGAGCCGCTCCAGACTGGCGTTTGCATCGCGGTCATCGAGCAACCAACGGGCGGCACGCAGTTGCACGCCTTCGGTCAGGGTCTGTCGTTCTGCCGCAGTGCCAGACTGGGCTTGCATGACGGCTTGCGCCAAATGGTGCTGCCTGAGCGCTTTGTCTTGCAAGGCGCGCGCCGACTCGGCCGCCATGATGTGCGACACCGTGCGCAAAGACACGGCATGGTCCAGCGTCACGCCGGCTGCTTGCATGAGCGCTTCTTTTTCCAAAGCGGTTTGTGCCGACTTGCGGGCACGCAAAAAACGCCCGGCCATGAAGTGGCTGATGGCATCCAGCAAGGCCGCATGGGCCGCACGCTCTTTTTGCTGCAAGCGCCAGCGCTGTGCCTGCCGGGGCAGAGAGAACAAGGCCGACAAAGCCTGCTGCGCCACCACCACCAACAGCACCACGGCCAGCAAGACCAGCACCACCAGGTTGAGCGACAAGTCCACCCGATAAGGCGACAGGAACAAAGTCACCGTGCCCTGGTTGTTGCCCGCCAACCAAGCGCCAGCCGCAGCCAGCGCAAACAAACTGAGGAGCCAAAGAGCTGCGCGCATGGGGCTTACCTTCCTGCTGCAGCTGTGGACAAGGCGTTGAGCGAGGCCTCCAGGCGAGGCATCTCGCTGGCCTTCATCTGCAGACCCGCTTGCTCCAGCAACTGCAGCATTTGCGTGGTTTTGCGTGAAGACGCGTCGGCATACCGGCGCACCATGACAGCGGCCGAGCCCAAGTCATTGCGGGCGGCGTCTTTTTGGCGGGCCAGCAAGCCCAGACGTGCATTGAGCAATTTGAGTTTGAGGTTTTCGCGCAAGAAGAAACTTTGCTCGGGCGAGATCAGCGCCGCATCGGGCGAGTCGATGCGGCTGACACGAACCAGGTCGCGCAACTGGTCACCAAACCGATTCAAGCCCGCCATCCACCACGAAGGGGCCACCGGTGCGCCCTGAGCGTCCAGCTTGGCGGGCAAGGCGGCCTGTGCGGGTTGTTGTTGATTGGCCAGCACCAAACTGTCCACCAAGGCCACGCCTTCGTCGAGCTTGATCAGCAAGCCGGGCAAGTCAAACACGGGCGCGCCATTCAAACGCTCCAGGTCTTTTTCGAGGGCGCGCTGTACAGGTGCCAGTCGGGGTTGTGCTGCACGCTGCACGCGTTGCTGGGCCGATTTGAGCGCGGCCAGCAAGGGCTCCATGCTGCCGGTGAGCTGGGCTTGCTGCTGCGCCATGCGCAAGGCCGCTTCGATGTCCACCACCAGGTTTTCATCACGCGAGCGCGACAGGCTTTGCATGAGTTCTTCGAGCTGGCTGCGTTGCAGGGCGACTTCGCCCAAGCGGGCTTCCACCAACCCCAAGCGTGCTGCACTGTCTTTGACGGTGTCTTGCGCCTGTTTGGCCCAGGCCTTGGCCTCCAGCGACTGTTGGCCAGCGTCCGCACTTTGGCGGGCAAGCTGCTCTTGAATGCGTGAGAGCTTTTGCCACAGCGCCGCCGACAACAGCAGGGCCACCGCCGCCACACCCAGCGCCAGCCAGATTTTCCAGGGCCGCTGCACAAGGGCCGCTGGCGCTGAGGGTTCAGAAACTGGAGCTGGATCGGGCATGGACATCATGAAAGTGATTTTATCGATTCGGCTTGCAAGCTCAGTGGCGCAGGCACCAGATGCACGCGCCCCCAGCCCGCCAAGCGCAAACGCTCGGCGATGCGCGGGTGAGTGGCCAAGGCCTGCGCCCGGGACACATCCAGCGCCGGGCAAGCCTGCTGCAAATGCACCGCCGCCTCGGAACTGCTGAACAGCCACCAACTGCCGTCTTGCATGGCCTGACAGGCGCGGGCCTGTTGCTGGGCCGACAACACCGGTGCCCGCCGGGCATAAGCCACCACTTGCTGCACCTGCAAACCGGCCTGCTGAAGTTGTTGCGCCAACCAATCGCGTCCGACCATTTGACCTTGGCCATCTGCACCGCGCACGATCAACACCCGGACTGGGCCCTGCGCCTGTGCGGCGCGGGCACGCTCTTGCACCACAGCCCACAAGGCTTCCGAATCAAACTGCGGGGCATCGGGTGCCGGCGCATCGATCTGCGCTGAAGGCCAACCCGCGTCCAACAAGGCCGCTTGCGTGCCCGGCCCAGTAGCCCAGGCCCGGCAATCCTGCACGTCCAAGCCCGCAGGCTGGGCGGCCATGAAAAACCGCACCGCATTGGCACTGACAAACATCACCGCCAAGCACTGGGGCACTTGCACCCATGCCGCGTGCAAAGCCTGCGCATCGTCCAGCGGTGCGATTTCGATCAAAGGAAAGGCCTCGGCCCGCACGCCTTGAGCCAGCAAGGCCTGCACCCAAGGCCCGGCTTCGCGCTCGGGGCGGGTCACCAAAACCGTGGTCAAGCCTGGCATGGCGGCTTAATGTGCGCCGCCCTGCTGCAGCGCCTGCGCCACGCGCAAGCCCAAAGCCTCGGCAGCGGGCAAGTCGGTCGCTGCGATGTCCGACGCCGCCGTCACCAACGTGGTGTCGCCTTGCGGATCGCCCCAGGCCGCTTGCAGCTTGAGCACGCCGCCGTCCATGACCGCGTGCGCGGCCAAAGGCATGGAACAGCTGCCCCCCATGGCGCGGCTCACGGCGCGCTCGGCGGCCACGCGCTGCCAGGTCACGCTGTCGGCCAGTGGAGCCAACAGTGCACGCAAATCGGCACGGTCGCTGCGGATCTCGATGCCCAAAGCGCCTTGGCCTGCTGCGGGCAGCATCTCGGTGGTTTCAAAAATATGGCGAATGCGGTCCGTCAGGCCCAAACGCTTGAGACCTGCCGCCGCCAGCACGATGCCAGCGTACTGGCCTTCATCCAATTTGCGCAGGCGGGTGTCGAGGTTGCCGCGCAAAGGCTCGATCTTCAAATCGGGGCGCAAGGCACGCAGCAGCACGGTGCGGCGCAGGCTCGAAGTGCCCACCACAGCCCCTTGCGGCAAGTCTTCCAGGCGGGCGTAGCCCGATGACACCCAGGCGTCGCGCGGGTCTTCGCGCTCCATCACGCAGGCCAGCTCAAAGCCTTCGGGCATGTCCATGGGCACATCCTTGAGCGAATGCACCGCAATGTCGGCACGGCCTTCGTGCAAGGCCACTTCCAGCTCTTTGACGAACAAACCTTTGCCGCCCACTTTGGACAGACTGCGGTCCAGGATCTGGTCGCCTTGTGTGGTCATGCCCAGCAATTGCACCGTGCAACCCAGCCCTTCGAGCAAAGCTTTGACGTGCTCGGCCTGCCATAGCGCCAAACGGCTTTCACGGGTGGCGATGACGATGTGGGGAGCTGCAGGCGTAGACACGTGGGATTTCTCGGCAAAAAGGCCTCATCAAGATGAAACCTGTTGGTAATTTATGGGGGCTGGCCGATGCTAGCATGAGGCACAGCGCCACAAGCGCTGCACGCCCCTTGCCGAACCACCCTTCACCGCACACCTTTCGATGAAACAGGCCACCAAAGAAACCCCCGTCGCACTCGCCCCCAAAGCGCCTGCTAGCGCCAGCAAAACCGACAAACGCGACAGCGAGCGTCCTCTGGTCGAAGACATCCGCCTCTTGGGCCGCATCTTGGGGGACGTGATCCGCACACAAGAAGGCCCCGAAGCCTACGAACTGGTGGAGCAAATTCGCAAGCTGTCGGTGGCCTTCCGACGCGATGCCGACCACGAGGCCGACAAAGCGCTCAAGAAGCTGCTCAAGGGCTTGCCCGGCGACCGCGCTGTGAGCGTGATCCGCGCCTTCACCTATTTCTCGCACCTGGCCAACCTGGCCGAAGACCGCCACCACATTCGCCGCCGCGCCATCCACGAGCGTGCAGGCCACACGCAAGAAGGCAGCATCGATGTGGCGCTGCAGCGCCTGCGCTGGGCAGGCATCACGCCCAAAAGCATCTCGGACATGCTGGCCACGAGCTACGTCTCTCCCGTGCTGACGGCCCACCCCACTGAAGTGCAGCGCAAAAGCATTCTGGACGCCGAGCGCGACATCGCCCACCTGCTGACCGAGCGTGACGCCATCAAGGCCCGCGCCGCTGCCGTCAACGCCGCCAAAGACGCCCTCACGCCCAAAGAGCTGGCCGCCAACGAGCAACAAATCCGCGCCCGCGTGATGCAGCTGTGGCAAACACGGCTCTTGCGCTTCACCAAGCTCACGGTGGCCGACGAGATTGAAAACGCACTGAGTTACTACGAAGCCACCTTTTTGCGCGAAATCCCCAAGCTGTATGCCGAGCTGGAACAAGCCCTGCCGGGCCAGCCGATTGCCAGCTTTTTGCGCATGGGCCAATGGATCGGCGGCGACCGCGACGGCAACCCCAACGTCACCGCGCAAACGCTGGAACACGCCCTGACCCGCCAAAGCGATGTGGCCCTGCGCCACTACCTGACCGAGGTGCATTACCTGGGCAGCGAGCTATCGCTGTCGGCCATGCTGGTGCCCTTTGGCCCCGAGATGCAGGCCCTGGCCGCACAGTCGCCCGACACCAACGAACACCGGCAGGACGAACCCTACCGCCGTGCACTCACGGGCATCTACGCCCGCCTGGCCGCCACGCTCAAAAACCTCACAGGTGGCGATGCAGCCCGCCACGCTGTGGCCCCGCAAAACCCCTACGCCAGTGCCGAAGAATTTTTGGCAGATTTGCGCGTGATTGAAGCCTCGCTGTGCAGCCACCATGGCGAAGCCGTGGCCGCCCAGCGCTTGCACCCGCTGATCCGCGCCGTGGAGGTGTTTGGCTTCCACCTGGCCACGGTGGACCTGCGCCAAAGCTCGGACAAGCATGAAGAAGTCGTGGCCGAACTGCTGACCACGGCCCGCGTGGAGAAAAACTACAGCCAGCTTGATGAACACGCCAAACAAGCCCTGCTGCTGGGCCTGCTGAACGACGCCCGCCCGCTGCGCGTGCCGGGTGCGGCCTACAGCGAACACGCTGTGTCTGAATTGGCGATTTTTGAAACTGCCAAACGCATGCTGAGCACCTTTGGTCGGCAGGCAATCCGGCACTACATCATCAGCCACACCGAAACCGTGAGCGATTTGCTCGAAGTGTTGCTGCTGCAAAAAGAAGTGGGCCTGATGCGCGGAACCCTGGACGGCGAAGCGCACAACGACCTGATCGTGGTGCCGCTGTTTGAGACCATCGAAGACCTGCGCAACGCCGCGCCCATCATGCGGGACTTTTACGCCCTGCCCGGCGTGGCTGGCTTGATCCAGCGCTCGGGCGGCGAGCAAGACATCATGCTGGGCTACTCGGACAGCAACAAAGACGGCGGCATCTTCACCAGCAATTGGGAGCTGTACCGCGCCGAGATCGCGCTGGTCGAGCTGTTTGACAAACTCGAACGCAGCCACGGCATCACCTTGCGCATGTTCCACGGCCGAGGCGGCACCGTGGGCCGGGGCGGCGGTCCCAGCTATCAGGCCATCCTGGCCCAGCCCCCAGGCACCGTGCGCGGCCAGATCCGCCTGACAGAGCAAGGCGAAGTCATTGGCGCCAAATTCGCCAACCCCGAAATCGGCCGCCGCAACCTGGAAACTCTGGTTGCCGCCACCCTGGAAGCCACACTGCTGCAACCCACCAAGCCCGCCACCCGGGCGTTTTTGGACGCGGCGGCCGAGCTGTCCGAAGCCAGCATGGACGCCTACCGTGGGCTGGTGTACGACACGCCGGGCTTCACCGACTACTTCTTTGGGGCCACGCCGCTCAAGGAACTGGCGCAGCTGAACATCGGCTCGCGCCCCGCCTCGCGCAAGGCGCTGCAAAAGATCGAAGACCTTCGCGCCATTCCCTGGGGCTTCAGCTGGGGCCAGTGCCGCCTGACCCTGCCCGGCTGGCTGGGCTTTGGCTCGGCCGTGCAAACCTTTTTGGACAAACCCGATGCGGCCGAACGCAAAGCCGCACTGGCCTTGCTGCAAAAGATGTACCGCCAGTGGCCCTTCTTCCGCACCCTGCTGTCCAACATGGACATGGTGCTGGCCAAGAGCGACCTGGCCCTGGCCTCACGCTACGCCGAACTGGTCAGCGACAGCCGCCTGCGCAAGAAGATCTTCACCGCGATCGAAGCTGAATGGCACCGCACCGCCGATGCGCTGGCCCAGATCACCGGCGAGAAGAACCGTCTGGAGAGCAACCCGGCCCTGGCCCGGTCGATTCGCCACCGCTTTCCCTACATCGACCCGCTGCACCACCTGCAAGTCGAGCTGATCCGCCGCTACCGCGAAGGCAAAGCCGACGAACGCGTGCAGCGCGGTATTCACATCTCGATCAACGGGATCGCGGCGGGGCTGAGGAACACCGGTTAATGAACATGGCAAGGGCTAACATGGAGACATGAATCGCCCATTGCTCACATTCATCCGTCAGATCAAGGCCCGCATCCGTCTGGTCAGCGCTTTTGCTTTTGGTGCAGCACTTCACTTGGTGTTGCCACCTGACTGGCCCAACTCGCTGACCACCCGCATTTTGTTGTGCTGGAACGCAGCCGTGGCGCTTTATCTGCTGATGGCGCTGTGGGTCATGCGCCAGTCCGATGTGGAACACATGCGTCAGCGGGCCTACCGGCAAGACGAAGGGCAGAAAACCATCTTGCTGCTGACCATCGGGGCGGTGCTTGCCAGTCTGGTGGCCATCGTGGTCGAACTGTCCACCATCAAGTCGCTCAGCGGCAGCGACAAGCTGCTGCACATAGGCCTCACAGCCGTCACGGTGGGCAGCTCGTGGGTGTTCATGCACCTGATGTTTGCCATGCACTACGCCCACGACTACTACCTGAGCGGGCGGCACGGGCGAGAGCCAGGGCTGGCATTCCCCCAGGAGCCTTCGCCTGACTACTGGGATTTTTTGTACTTTTCAGCTGTCATTGGCACCTCTGGTCAGACCGCTGATGTGTCTTTCACCTCCAAGCCCATGCGCCGCACGGGCTTGGTTCACTGCGTGCTGGCCTACTTCTACAACACCACCGTTTTGGCCCTGACGATCAACATTGCCGCCAGCCTGATGTGAGGTCTGCCCAGCAGGGTGCCCGCGCCCGATAAAATCAGAGGCTATGACAAACCAACTCGACAAAAAATCCCAAGCCTGGTCCGCGCTCTTTTCTGAACCCATGAGCGAGTTGGTCAAGCGCTACACCGCCAGCGTGTTCTTTGACAAGCGCCTGTGGCAAGCCGACATCACCGGCAGCCTGGCCCACGCCGAGATGCTGGCCAAGCAAGGCATCATCAGCACCAGCGACCACGCCGACATCCAGCGCGGCATGACGCAAATCACGCAAGAGATCGAATCGGGCGCTTTCGAGTGGAAGCTCGACCTGGAAGACGTTCACCTGAACATCGAAGCCCGTCTGACCACTCTGGTGGGCGACGCGGGCAAGCGCCTGCACACCGGCCGCAGCCGCAATGACCAGGTGGCCACCGATGTGCGCCTGTGGTTGCGCAGCGAGATGGACCTGATCATTGATTTGCTGGTGGACCTGCAAAAGTCGCTGGTCGATGTGGCCGAGCAAAACGTCGAGGTGATCCTGCCCGGCTTCACGCACCTGCAAGTGGCCCAGCCCGTGAGCTTTGCGCACCATCTGCTGGCCTATGTCGAGATGTTTGCCCGCGATGCCGAGCGCATGAGCGACGTGCGCCGCCGCACCAACCGCCTGCCGCTGGGCAGCGCCGCCTTGGCTGGCACCACCTACCCGCTGGACCGCGAACGCGTGGCCCGCACCTTGGGCATGGTCGATGAACACGGCCATGCACAGGTCTGCCAGAACAGCCTGGACGGCGTGAGCGACCGCGACTTTGCGATCGAATTCACTGCCGCTGCCAGCCTGTGCATGGTGCACATCAGCCGCTTCAGTGAAGAGCTGATCTTGTGGATGAGCCAGAACTTCGGTTTTGTGCGCATTGCCGACCGCTTCACCACCGGCTCGAGCATCATGCCGCAGAAGAAAAACCCCGACGTGCCCGAACTGGCACGCGGCAAAACCGGCCGTGTGGTCGGTCACCTGATGGGCCTGATCACCCTGATGAAGGGCCAGCCTCTGGCTTACAACAAAGACAACCAGGAAGACAAAGAACCGTTGTTTGACACCGTCGACACGCTCAAAGACACCCTGCGCATCTTCAGCGAAATGGTCGGCGGGCAGCTCAACCCGGCTACGGGCCAAAAAGAAGGCGGCATCACCGTGAACGCGGCAGCGATGGAAGCCGCCGTGAAAAAAGGCTACGCCACCGCCACCGACTTGGCCGACTATCTGGTCAAGAAAGGCCTGCCCTTCAGAGACGCGCACGAAGTGGTGGCCCACGCCGTCAAAACCGCTCAAGGCCTGGGCGTGGACCTGTCAGAGCTGCCGCTCGAAACCCTGCAAAAGTTCGACAGCCGCATCGAAGCCGATGTGTTTGGGCCGCTCAGCCTGCAAGGGTCCCTGAACGCCCGCAACACCCTGGGCGGCACGGCCCCTGCGCAGGTGCGCTTGCAGATTGCACGGCACCGCAGCCGTTTGGTCTAAGCCCTCAAGCCCAAGACCTGCAAGGGGCAGTCGCTGCATGCGGCTGCCCCTTTTTGCTTTGGGTTCGTCCACACACAGACCGCCCTCAACAGAACCGCAAGACTGCCCTCTTTGTTGCACAACAACACATGCCTCGTCGCTGGCCTTGGCCAACCCGACCGGGCCACAAGGAGGCGCACCATGGAATTTCGCACCGGGTCCACGGACTTCGACACCTTGGAGGCCTTGCCTCGCACACTGCTGATTCCTTTGGCCGCTCGGGCGCATGGCCCCAAAATATTCCCCGCACTCAACCCTGGCGACCACTACGCCGAGGCACTGCTGAACACGGCAGGGGTGATCGCCACCCCTTCGCCCAGTGACGCCCCCGTTCTGCTCAACGTGTTGTGGCGCACGCAAGTGATCAAGCAACTGGGACAACACTTTTTTGAACGACACCCCGACAGCACAGGAGTGAATCTGGGCGCAGGGCTGGCGCATTATTTCCAGTGGCTGCGCAATGAGCACAACACCTGGGTGGATGCGGATTTGCCCGAGGTGATCGATTTGCGCCGATCCTTGATCCCCAAGACCTCCGGGCAATGCAAAAACCAGGCACTGGATCTGACCCAGCCGGGTTGGTGGAAAGCGCTGGAGCCTCACCAAGGCGAAGCGCATCAGCCCATTTTGTTGGTGTGTGAAGGTGTTTTGATGTATCTGCCCGCCACGCAGGTCCGCTCTATCTTGCGTGAGATCGCCAACAACGCGCCCGATGGCTCGGAGTTGTTGGTCGACTTCATTTCGCCTTGGGGCATCGGCCTGCAAGCGTCCCTTGAACCCCACATGGCCCCATTCCAATGGGGCGCACACAACGGTTTGGAAATCGCCCACATTCACCCTCGGCTGGAACTGATCGCCCAGCGCAGCGTCTCTGAAGCCTATGGCTGGGGCGCGTGCATGACCGAGGTGTGCTTCAGACCTCTCACAGGAGGCCCCCTGTATGGACTGGCCCATCTGCGGGTTGTCGACAACGATTAGCCAGCCTGACTGCAGGGTCACACGGGCTGCAAACGCGATCCGCGATAATTTGATTTTTGGACAGTGCCTGCGGCTCTTGCAGACACGTCTTCAGCCTGATGGATGATTGCCATGACCACTGCCACACCGACCCTGATGCCCTGGACCGATTCGCTCACCACGGGCGACGCACGCATGGACGAGACACACCAGGAGTTTGTGGACATGATCAACAAGATCCTGGCCACGCCCGAAGACGAGCAGTTGCCGATCTACAAAGAGTTCCTGAACCACACGGTTGAGCACTTTGCCCAAGAAGAGCGCTGGATGCTGGCCACCGGCTTTTCGGCCGACAACTGCCACGCCGAGCACCACGCCACCATTTTGGAAACCATGCGTGTGGTCGAAGCCCATTACCTGGACACCGACAAGCAGATCATCACCCGCCTGGCCGAAGCCCTGGCCGAGTGGTTCCCCGGACACGCCAACAGCATGGATGCAGGCTTGGCAGCGCACCTGAAATCGGTCGGCTTTGACAGCGTGACCGAAACCCTGGCCGACCCCTCGGCCATCAAGCATGTGACCATGTCAGGTTGCGGCAGCGTCAGCTGCAGCAGCTGATCGGCTTGGGCCAGCTGTCAAGAAATTTCACAGCGGCTGTCTCAAGTTTCACAGACTGTGGCCCGCGTGGCGGCTAGGATGGCAGTTGATTTGAACCACTGACACCCCATCCGGAGACCTGCCCCATGCCCGTGATCACCAACATCGAAGACCTGCGCGTTCTGGCCGAAAAGCGCGTGCCGCGCATGTTCTACGACTACGCCGACAGCGGCTCCTGGACCGAGGGCACCTACCGCGCCAACGAAAGCGACTTCCACAAGATCAAGCTGCGCCAGCGCGTGGCCGTGAACATGGAAAACCGCAGCACCGCCACAAAAATGGTCGGCATCGACACCAAGATGCCCGTGTGCATCGCCCCCGTGGGCCTGACCGGCATGCAACACGCCGACGGCGAAATGCACGCCGCCATGGCCGCCAAAAAATTCGGCATCCCCTTCACGCTGTCGACCATGAGCATCTGCTCGATCGAAGACATCGCGGCCCACACGCAAGCCCCCTTCTGGTTTCAGCTCTACATGATGCGCGACCGCGACGCCATGGTGCGCATGATTGACCGCTGCAAGGCCGCCAACGTGAGCGCCCTGGTGCTCACGCTCGATTTGCAAGTGATCGGCCAGCGCCACAAGGACCTCAAAAACGGCCTGACCGCCCCACCCCGCCCAACGATTGCCAACATCATCAACCTGATGACCAAGCCGCGCTGGTGCTTGGGGATGGCCGGCACGAAGCGCCACACATTTGGCAACCTGGTGGGCCACGTCAAGGCCGTGACCAACATGAAATCGCTGGCCTCATGGACCAATGAGCAGTTTGACCCGACCTTGAACTGGGAAGACGTCGCTTGGGTCAAAAAGCAATGGGGCGGCAAGCTGATCTTGAAGGGCATCATGGACGTGGAAGACGCCAAGCTGGCCGTGGCCAGCGGGGCCGATGCGATTGTGGTCAGCAACCACGGCGGCCGCCAGCTCGACGGCGCGCCCAGCAGCATCGAAGCCCTCCCCGCCATCGTGGCGGCTGTGGGCAGCCAGATAGAGGTCTGGATGGACGGCGGAATTCGCAGCGGCCAGGACGTGCTCAAGGCCTGGGCCCTGGGCGCCAAGGGCACCATGATCGGCCGCGCCATGGTTTATGGCCTGGGCGCGATGGGCGAAGAAGGCGTCACCAAGGCACTGCAAATCATCCACAAAGAGCTGGACGTGACCATGGCCTTTTGCGGCCACACCAACATCCAGAACGTGGACACCAACATTTTGTTGCCGGGCACTTTCCCGACCGCCTGATCCCTCAGTCGCGTGGCTTGAAACGCCACAGCACCTGACCCGCCTCGTCCAGCAAGAGCAACAAGCCCTGCTCTTTCTTGGCCGAGCGGGTCTGCTCCAGCGCTTGCCAGAAGCGGTTTTCGGTGTCCATGATCTCTTGTGGAAAGCAAAACATACGCGTCGAGCCGCTGTTGATCAGCCGCAGGTCCTTGCCTGAAATCTCGGCCTTGCCCAGATAACGGTTGCAGCCTGCATGGCCCGACAGGCGTGCGTCTTGGGCAATGTCGAGGCTCACCGGGGCTTGCCCCACGGCAGGGCCTGCGTCAATCCACTGGCTGCCCAGCAAAGCCTGCGGTGTCCAGGCCGGCTCGCTCTGGGCCGAACCGCTGGGCGCACACGCGGCCAGACCACACAACACGGCACCGACCATGCCAGTATTGAACGCTTGATTTTTCATACCCCTCCCTTTTTTGGATGTCATTCACAGGCGACATGCTAATGGCTTCGCCGCCCCTGTCCCGCTTGGCGTTATCCTCTGCGCGTGCCACCCGATACCGTCACTGCCGCTGCGCCTGAAAGCACTGCCCTGCCCCGCCGCATTGCCCACCTCGACATGGACGCGTTTTACGCGTCCTGCGAGCTGCTGCGCTACCCGCAGCTCAAGGGTTTGCCGGTGGTCATTGGCGGCGGACGCCGCAAAGAGGACGACCTGCTGGGCAAGCTGCAGGCGGCCTACCCCGACAGCGAATGGACCGAAGAAACCTTTACCGAGCGGCTGGACCGCATCCCGGTGGACTTTTTCCCCCGCATTGAGGGCTACACCGGGCGCGGTGTCATCACCACCGCCACCTACGCGGCGCGGCAGTTTGGCATCGGCTCGGCCATGGGCCTGATGAAAGCCGCCAAGCTCTGCCCGCAAGCCATTTTGTTGCTGGTGGACTTTGACCGTTACCGGCATTACTCGCGCACGTTCAAAAGCATCATCACCGACATCGCGCCCGTCATGCAAGACCGGGGCGTGGACGAGGTTTACATCGACTTCACCCATGTGCCCGGTGGCCAACGCGAAGGCGGGCGCGTGCTGGCGCGGCTGATTCAGAAAAGCATTTTTGACGCCACGGGCCTGACCTGCTCGATTGGCGTAGCGCCCAACAAGCTGATCGCCAAGATGGCCAGCGAGTTCAACAAACCCAACGGCATCTCCATCGTGCAAGAGGCCGACCTGCAAACCCTGATCTGGCCGTTGGCTTGCCGCAAGATCAACGGAGTCGGTCCCAAAGCCGATGAAAAACTCAAAGGCTTTGGCATCCACACCATTGGCGATCTGGCGGCGCGTGAACTGCACTGGCTGATGGAGAACTTTGGCAAAAGCTACGGTGCCTGGCTGCACGAAGCGGCCTGGGGCCGCGACGACCGCCCGGTCGAGACCGAGAGCGAACCCGTCAGCATGAGCCGCGAAACGACGTTTGAACGCGACCTGCACGCCGTGCGCGACCGCGCTGAGCTGGGTGCAGTCTTCACCCGCTTGTGCGAACAGGTGGCGGCCGACCTGCAACGCAAAGGCTACGAAGGCAAGACCATCGGCATCAAACTGCGCTATGACAACTTTCAGGCCGTCACACGCGACCAGACACTGACCGAATACATCGCCGACGCCAAACACATCCGGCTGATTGCAGGCCAATGCCTCAAGCGGGTGGACTTGTCACGTCGCCTGCGCCTGCTGGGCGTGCGCGTCGGGACCTTGGTCAAGGCGGGGACAGCCGTGCCATCGACCGACCGCTACATTGCACCCGAGGAGACACCCCATGAACAAGCTGAATTGTTTTTCCCTGACGACTGAGGGCCCCAACGGGCATATTGCCCACTTGGTGATGAACCGCCCCGAAGCGATGAACACCATGCACCCGACCTTTTGGCGCGAGCTGCACGAGGTGCTGACCGACATTCACAAAGCGGGCACGGCGCGGGCACTGGTGATCTCGAGCACCGGCAAACACTTCAGTGCAGGCATGGACCTGCAGACCTTTGGCAGTGCCATCAGCATGGACGACAGCAGCGCCGAGGGCCGCTCGGCCGTGTACGACCTGCTGACCGACATGCAGCACACCTTCACCTTGCTCGAAGAACTGCGCATCCCGGTCATTGCGGCCATCCACGGCGGCTGCATTGGTGGCGCGGTGGACATGGTCACTGCCTGCTGCATGCGTTATGCCTCGGCCGACGCCTTCTTCTGCATCCAGGAAATCAACATCGGCATGGTGGCCGACGTGGGCACGCTGCAACGCCTGCCCAAACTGCTGCCGATGGCCTTGGTCAAAGAGCTGGCCTACACAGGCCGCCGTCTGAGCGCCGACAAAGCGCTGGCCCACGGCTTGGTGAACGAAGTGCTGCCCACCCACGAAGCCGCCGTGGCCGCGGCCCTGCAAGCGGCCAAAGAAATCGCCAGCAAGCCACCCGTGGCGATCTGGGGTACCAAGCAAGTGCTGCACTACGCCCGCGACCACAGCACCGAAGACAGCCTGCGCCACATGGGCTGGCTGCAAGGCGCAATATGGAGCAATGCCAACGTGCGCGAGGCGATCAGCGCCATGCAACAAAAACGCGAAGCCAACTTCGCGCCATTGCCAGCGCTCAAGGGGTTCAGGGAGTTTGGCTGAGGAAACGTCTGTATTCGTAGGTCGGAGCTTCAGCTCCGACGCTGTGGACAAACCGCTCATCCATGTCGGGGCTAAAGCCGCCAACCTGCGGGAAACTTATCTCTCTTAGGTCGGAGCTTCAGCTCCGAAGCTGTGGGCAAACCGCTCATCCATATCGGGACTGAAGCCACCGACCTACAAAGAGCGCTGAGCGCTCAGTGCGCCTGCTCCCAGTTCGGGCCAAAGCCGACTTCGGCCAGCAAAGGCACCTTCAGGTCGGCCACCCCGGCCATGATGCGCGGCACCTCGGTCCGCACCCATTCCACTTCGGCCTGCGGCACCTCGAACACCAGTTCGTCGTGCACCTGCATGATGACTTTGGTGGCCTTGCCTTGTTCATCCAGCGCCTTTTGCACCGCGACCATGCTCAGCTTGATCAGGTCGGCGGCGGTGCCCTGCATGGGCGCGTTGATGGCGGCGCGTTCGGCCCCGGCGCGTCGTGGGCCGTTGGGGCTGTTGATCTCGGGCAGCATCAGGCGGCGGCCAAACACGGTCTCGACATAACCCAGGGCCTTGGCCTGTTCGCGGGTGCTGTCCATGTACTGCTTAACGCCGGCAAAGCGCTCAAAGTAGCGGGTGATGTAGTTCTTGGCGGCGGTGTTGTCGATGCCCAGCGCCTTAGCCAGACCGAACGCACTCATGCCGTAGATCAGGCCAAAGTTGATGGTCTTGGCGTAACGCCGTTGCTCACTGCTCACCGTATCGGGCGTTGCACCAAACACTTCGGCGGCCGTGGCCTTGTGCACGTCCAGGCCTTCATGAAAGGCTTTGAGCAAAGCCGGGTCGTCGCTCAGGTGCGCCATGATGCGCAATTCGATCTGGCTGTAGTCGGCGCTGGCGATCACACAGCCTGGAGGTGCCACAAAAGCCTCGCGCACCTTGCGGCCCTCGGCGGTGCGCACCGGGATGTTTTGCAGATTCGGCTCGTTGCTCGACAAACGGCCCGTCACGGCCACCGCCTGCGCGTAGTTGGTGTGCACCCGGCCGGTGCGGGGCAAGGCCAGCTGCGCCAGCTTGTCGGTGTAGGTGCCTTTGAGTTTGGAGAGGCTGCGGTGCTCCAGGATGCGGGCGGGCAGCGGGTAGTCTTCGGCCAGTTTTTCCAGCACTTCTTCGTCGGTGCTGCGTGCGCCGGTGGCGGTCTTCTTGATGACGGGCAGGCCAAGCTTGTCAAAAAAGATCTCACCCAGCTGCTTGGGGCTGGCCAGGTTGAAGGGCTGGCCTGCGATCTCGTAGGCTTCGGTTTCGAGCTGCACGATGCGCTCGCCCAGCGCCTGGCTTTGGGCGGCCAGGGTCGGCGCGTCGATCAGCACGCCGTTGCGTTCGATGCGGTAGAGCGCTTCGCTGGTTTTGATTTCGAGGTCATAAACAAATTTGAGCCCCGCATGTGCTTCGATCTGCGGCCACAGCGCCAAATGCACGTCCAGGCACTGGTCCGAGTCTTCGCACGAATAGTGCGCGGCCTTGTCTACATCGACCTGCGCAAACGGGATCTGGTGCGCGCCCTTGCCGCACAGGTCTTCGTAGGTCACTCCCCGGCGGCCCACATGACGTTCGGCCAGGCTGGAGAGGCCGTGCGGCTTGTGCACTTCGAGCACATAGCTCTCCAGCATGGTGTCGTGCGCGTAGCCCTGCACCTCGATGCCGTGGTTGGCGAACACATGGCGGTCGTATTTGATGTTCTGGCCCAGCTTGTGGCGGGCCGGGTTTTCGAGCCAGGGCTTGAGCTTGGCCAGCACCTCGGCCAAGGGCAATTGCTCTGGCGCACCGGGGCCGTTGTGCGCCAGCGGAATGTAGGCCGCTTCGCCGGGCGTGACACTCAGCGAAATGCCCACGATCTCGGCACGCATGGCGTCAATCGAGGTGGTTTCGGTGTCGATGGCCGTGAGCGGCGCTTGCTCGATGCGGGCGAGCCACTGGTCAAACATCGCCCAGTCGAGGACAGTGTCGTATTTCAAATCGCCTTGCACGGCGCTGGCTGCGCTGTCTAAGGCGGGCAATGCGGCCGGTTCTT
>JBEEJQ010000035.1:0-18819 GCA_041169105.1 Pseudomonadota bacterium
TGGTGATGATGGCCATTGAGCGCATCGGCTCCGGCCTGACCGCACAGACCGGCATGATCGGCCCCATGTCCACGCTGCTCATGGGCGTGTTCATCTTGGGCGAGCCCTTCAATGTGTGGATTGTCGGCGGCACCGTGTTGGTGCTGTCAGGTGTGTTCTGGGTGACGCGTGCACCCAAAGTTTGAAGTCAACAGGAGATCAACATGGATTTGGGAATAGCAGGCAAATGGGCTTTGGTCGGTGGCGCAAGCAAAGGCTTGGGCTGGGGTTGCGCACGCGCACTGGCGCTGGAAGGCGTGAACGTGGTCATGGTGGCGCGTGGCGCTGAGGTGCTGAACAAAGCCGTCGACGACTTGCGCGCCGAGACCGCAGGCCGTGTGCAATTGATCGCAGTGGCACAAGACATCACCACCCCCGCTGGACGCGAAGCCATCTGGAACGTGGCCGGTGGCCCCGGCAAAGACTACGACATCGTGGTCACCAACGCGGGTGGTCCACCCCCAGGCGACTTCCGCGACTGGGACCGCGAGGCCTGGATCAAAGCCATCGACGCCAACATGCTGACCCCGATTGAGTTGATCAAAGCCACGGTGGACGGCATGGCTGCACGCGGCTTTGGCCGCATTGTCAACATCACCTCCAGCTCGGTGAAATCGCCCATCGATGTGCTGGGCTTGTCCAATGGTGCCCGCAGTGGCCTGACGGGCTTTGTAGCCGGCACCTCGCGCAGCAAGATCGCAGGGCAGGGCGTGACCATCAACAACCTGCTGCCCGGCAAGTTCGACACCGACCGCATCCGCGCCACCATTCCCGCGATGGCGCAAAAGGCCGGCAAGACGGTGGAGGAAATGCGCGCCATCCAGCAGGCGCAAATTCCCGCCGGCCGCTACGGCACGCCGCAAGAGTTTGGGGCGATTTGCGCCTTCTTGTGCAGCCAGCATGCGGCGTACTTGACGGGCCAAAACGTGTTGGCCGACGGCGGGGCTTACCCAGGCACCTACTGATTGGGGGCTGTGAGCGCCATGGCTTGGCGCAGGTGCTGGGCGTAGCCTTCCAGCACTTCACGCGCAGGGTCTTGGCGTGGCCAGGTCAGGACGATGCCGTCGTTGGCGTGGCGCGGCACCACGTGCATGTGGAAGTGGAAGACCGTTTGCTCGCCCTCTTTGCCGTTGGCCTGCAGCAGGGTCAGGCCCGGCGGGTCAAAGCTGGCCGCAATCGCCTGGGCCACCCGGTGGGCGGTGCGCATCACGGCAGCGGCTTCGTCGGCGCTCAGGTCCAGTAAGGTGGCCGCATGGCGTTTGCTGGCCACCAGCACATGGCCCGGGTTGACTTGGCCCAGGTCCATGAAGGCCAGCGTCTGTGCGTCTTCAAAGACGATGGAGGCTGGAATCTCGTGGCTCACCAGACGGCAAAAAATGCATTGGCCTGGCGGCGAGGTGTCAACGAAAAACGGCATGCAAAGGCTCCTGTGGGCATGTGGTGGGCGCTGCCCCCATTGTCAACAAAGCGCTGACCCGAGGCCAACGCCGCCTGTTTTGGTGTGTTCAAAGGGCCTCATAGATGTTTTTCTCATTAAGAAATTTAAAAACAGTTGTTTGAGTTTTAAAGAAAGGCTTTCAGAATCCATTCCATCGATTTTTAAAACGAATTTTTGGAGTGATTTCATGAGCCGCAAACGCCACTTTTTCCACCTCGCCGCCGCCACTGTTTTGGGCCTCGCCGGATTGTCCGCCCACGCACAGGCGGTGTCTTTGCTCAACGTCTCGTACGACCCCACCCGCGAGTTGTACGTCGAGTTCAATCAGGCCTTTGCCAAACACTGGAAAGCCAAGACCGGCCAGGACGTGAGCTTCAAGCAGTCGCACGGCGGCTCGGGCAAGCAAGCCCGCTCCATCATTGACGGCCTGGACGCCGATGTGGCCACGCTGGCGCTGGCCGGTGACACGGACGCCCTGCACGACAACGGCAACCTGATCCCCAAAGACTGGCAAAAGCGCCTGCCGCACAACAGCTCGCCCTACACCTCGACCATCGTGTTGGTGGTGCGCGAGGGCAACCCCAAGGGCATCAAGGACTGGGACGACCTGGTCAAGCCCGGCATCAAGGTCATCACCCCCAACCCCAAGACCTCGGGCGGTGCGCGTTGGAACTACCTGGCGGCTTGGGAATTTGCCAAGCGCAAGCTCGGCGGTGATGCCAAGGCCAAAGACTTCGTCGCTGCGCTCTACAAAAACGTGCCCGTGCTCGACACCGGTGCCCGCGGCTCCACCATCACTTTTGCCCAGCGCAACCAAGGCGATGTGCTGATCGCCTGGGAAAACGAGGCCTATCTGCTCGAAAAAGAGTTCTCGGCCAAGTTCGATGTGGTCTACCCCTCGCTGTCCATCCTGGCTGAGCCCGCTGTGACCGTGGTCGACAAGAACGTGGACAAGAAAGGCACCCGCGCTGTGGCGCAGGCCTATCTGGAATACCTCTACACCGACGAAGGCCAGGACATCGCGGGCAAGAACTTTTACCGCCCCATCTCGCCCAAGGCGCAGGCCAAATACGCCAAGCAGTTTCCCAAGCTCAATTTGGTGACGATTGACCAGGCCTTTGGTGGCTGGACCAAAGCGGCCAAAGACCACTTTGCCGACGGCGCCAGCTTCGACCAGATCTACACCAAGAAGTGATTCACATCCGCCCCGTCCTCAGATACCGGCTGTGCCAGCTCAGCGCTTCGTCCAGCAGATGTGGTGTGTGCAGGCCTGCGCCGCTGTGCCGGGCCCGGTCCATGTAGTCGCGCAGCTGCGGCCTGAAGCTGGGGTGGGCGCAGCGCTCCACAATCAGTTGGGCGCGTTGCGTGGGGGCCAGGCCGCGCAGGTCGGCCAGGCCTTGTTCGGTCACGATGATTTGCACATCGTGTTCGGTGTGGTCGTGGTGCGAGACCATGGGCACGATGCACGAGATCTTGCCGTCCTTGGCGGTGGATGCGCTCATGAAAATCGACAGGTAGCCGTTGCGCGCAAAGTCGCCCGAGCCGCCGATGCCGTTCATGATGGCCGAGCCCATGATGTGGGTGGAGTTGACGTTGCCGTAGATGTCGGCTTCGATCATGCCGTTCATGGCGATCACGCCCAGGCGGCGGATCAGCTCGGGGTGGTTGCTGATCTCTTGCGGGCGCAGCAGGATGCGCTGGCGGTAAAAGTCGATGTTGGCGTTGAACTCGGCCAGCGCCGTGGGGCTGAGCGACAGGGCCGTGGCCGATGCAAAGGCCAGCTTGCCGGTGCGCAACAGGTCCAGCATGCCGTCTTGCAGCACTTCGGTGTAGGCGCTCAGGTGTTCAAACGGGCTGGACTGCAGCCCGGCCAGCACCGCGTTGGCGGTGTTGCCCACGCCCGACTGCAGCGGCAGCAGCTGGGCAGGCATTCGTCCCGCTTTCACTTCGTGCTGCAAGAACTCGATGAGGTGCCCCGCGATCCGGTTGGACACGTCGCTGGGGGCATCGAAAGCGGTGTTGCGGTCGGCCTGGTCGGTGATGACGACGGCGATCACTTTGGAAGGGTCGCATTGCAGGTAGGGCTCGCCGATGCGGTCGCCCGCGTGTGTGAGCGGGATGGGCTGCCGCTGTGGCGGCAGGTGCGTGCCGTTGTAGATGTCGTGCATGCCCGCGAGCGCGGGGTTTTGGTGCAGGTTGACTTCGAGGATGACTTGCCGGGCCTGGTCCAGCCAGGTTTTGTTGTTGCCCACCGACGTAGAGGGGATCAGGCGGCCATCGGGCAAGATGCCCACCACTTCGACCACGGCCACATCGAGCGGGCCCAAAAAGCCAAACCATGCCGCCTGCGCCACGTGCGACAGGTGCATGTCGGTGTAGAGCATTTGCCCGGCATTGATTTGTTGGCGGCAGGTGGGGTCGGACTGGTAGGGCAGCCGCATCTCGATGCCCTGGGCCTTGGCCAGTGCGCCGTCGAGTTCGGGCGCGGTGGAGGCACCGGTCCACAAGCCGATGCGGGCCTGGGTGTGTCCGGCGGCATGTAGCGCGGCCAGTCGGGCCGCCAGCGCTTGTGGCACGGCCTTGGGGTAGCCCGCGCCAGTGAAGCCGCTCATGCCCACATGGGCCCCGATGGGGATCAGCTCGGCCGCATGCGCGGCGGACATGACTTTGGCGTGCAGGGCGGTGTTCTGGATGCGATCGTTCATGCGCAGTGGGGCTCCATGAAGAAAAAAAGCACTTGAGGGACAGGCCTTCAAGTGCTTTTTAAGTATCGCGGTGGTGGGACCAGCGGGGGTCGAACCCACGACAAACGGATTAAAAGTCCGCTGCTCTACCAACTGAGCTATGGTCCCACGCGAAGCCGCAAATTATAGAGGCTCAAAGGCCCCCTTTTGACTTGGGCCTGTGAATTTTCAGCACAAGTGCGCCACATCATGGCCCCAAGCGGCTGTGCAAGGTGTGGGGCAGCGCACCGATGCGCACGCCGAGCCGATTTAGCCTTGGGAGATCAGGTCGGTGTGGTGAAGGCTGCGCGGCGCTCGGCCGAGCGCTCGATCTGGCGGGCGATGTTGCCGCACACCAGGTCACACAACGCAAAGATGGCCGGGTCGGCAATCTTGTAATAGGCGCTGGTGCCACGGCTTTCGCGCTCGACCAGGCCTTGCTGCGTCATCAAGGCCAGGTGGCGCGAGACATTGGCAGCGGTGAAACCGCACATCTGGGCCAGTTCGCCCACATTGCGCTCGCCTGTGCGCAGGATGTTGAGGATCTGCAGCCGTGTGGGCTCGGCCAGCACCTGGAAATAGGCGGCCACTTCTGTCAAGGCGCCCTCCGGCAACTGCTTCATGGGGACGCAGTCTGGCTGGTTGGGTGTGCTGAGATTATTCATGGCGTTGTGTTGGGCAGCTTGCTTTTTTCATTGTATCATTAGATAATTAATCAATCAGTTAAATAATCGCAAAGCTAAGTAACAAAGGAAAAGACGATGAAGCGCATCACCCCGCTGACTTTGGCCTTCATGGCATCTTTCATTGGCCATGGTGTGGCCTTGGCAGCCGATGTCGCGCCGCTGAAAGTGATCACGGTGCAGGGCGCAGGCCAGTCGCAAGCCGCGAGCAGCATCGATGGTGTCGTTGAAGCGGTGCGCCAAACCACCTTGTCCACGCAAGTGGCCGGTGCCGTGGTGGCGCTGTACGTCAAGGCGGGCGACCGCGTCAAGGCAGGCCAGGCCCTGATGCGTGTGGACGCCCGTGCTGCAGAGCAAAACGCCATGGGTGCCAGCGCTCAGGTGGACGCTGCGCAGGCCAATTGGGTCGTGGCCAGCAAGGAGCTGGAGCGTCAAAAACAACTGCTGCAAAAGCAATACATCAGCCAGGCCGCTTATGACCGCGCCCAGGCGCAAGTGGACGCGGCCAAGGCGCAGCTCAAGGCCTTGCAGGCGCAAAGCCATGCAGCGCAAGCGCAGTCGGGGTTTTTTGTGATGAACGCGCCCTATGCGGGTGTGGTCAGTGATGTGCAGGTCACCTTGGGCGACATGGCTATGCCGGGCCGCGCCTTGATGACGATGCACGACCCTTCGGCTTTGCGCGTGACGGCGTCGGTGCCGCAGGCCTTGCTGGCGGCGGTGAACGCGCAGCCGCAGGCGGTGCGTTACGAGCTGCCGGGCGTGGCGGGCTACAGCACGCCACAAGTGCCGCAACAGATGCAGGTCTTGCCTGCGGTGGATCCGGTCACGCACACCGCCCAGATGCGTTTGAGTTTGCCTGCCGGTGCGGCGGGTTTGACCCCCGGTCTGTTTGCCCGCGTGTGGCTGCCCGGTGTGGCCGCCAGCCAAGGCAGCCCTGAGCGCGTGTTTTTGCCCGCGAGCGCCATCTTGCGCCGGGCCGAGATGACCGGCGTGTACGTGCTCAATGCGCAAGGCCAGCCCAGCTTGCGCCAGGTGCGTTTGGGCCAGACATCGGGCGAACGGGTGGAGGTCTTGAGCGGCCTGCGCAAGGACGACAAGGTGGCTGCTGAGCCACAGTTGGCTGGCGCGGCGCGTTGAGCGGGGTCCCCCATGAATGAACCCACAAATTTGAGCATTTCGGGTCGCATTGCGGCCATGTTCCAGAGCGCGCAGATCACGCCACTGCTGGCGCTGGTGGCTTTGCTGCTGGGCATCTTTGCGGTGCTGGTCACGCCCCGTGAAGAAGAGCCGCAGATCAACGTGACCATGGCCAATGTGCTGGTGCCCTTCCCGGGTGCGGCCGTGCGCGATGTGGAGCAAATGGTGGCCATTCCGGCCGAGCAGGTGCTTTCAAAAATCGCGGGCGTGGAACACGTCATGTCGGTCTCGCGCCCGGGTGTGGCGGTGCTGACGGTGCAGTTCAAGGTGGGCGTGCCGCGCACCGAAGCGCTGGTGCGCTTGCACGACACGATCCGCGACAACGCCGACTGGCTGCCCAAGGGCCTGGGCGTGATGGAGCCGCTGGTCAAGCCCAAGGGTGTGGACGATGTGCCCATCGTGACGCTGACCTTGTTCAGCAAGAGCGAAGACGCCAGCGCCTACAAGCTGGAGCGCGTGGCGCACAGCATGGAAGCGGACATCAAGCGCGTCAAAGGCACGCAGGATGTACAGACCCTGGGTGGACCCGATCGCGCCGTGTTGGTGCAGATCGAGCCTGAGCGCATGGCCTCCTCGGGCATCACGGTGCAAGACCTGCGCATGGCTTTGCAGTCGGCCAATTTGGGGTTGCCTGTGGGCGAGTTGATTTCTGGCAACAAGAGCATCAGCATCGAGGCAGGTCCCTATTTGGCGCAAGCCAGCGATGTGGCCGATCTGGTGGTGGGCGTGCAAGGTGGCCGCCCGGTGTTCCTCAAAGATGTGGCCAAGGTGCAAGAAGGCCCCTTGCCTGCAACGCGTTACGTGGTGCACGGTTTGGGCCAAGCCGCCGGTGGTGGTGAATACCCCGCCGTGACGCTGGCCATCACCAAAAAACCGGGCGAGAACGCCATCGATGTGGCCAACGCGGTGATGGACCGAGTGGCGGCGCTGCGCGGCACGGTGATCCCCGATGAGGTGGAAGTGGCCGAAACCCGCAACTACGGCAGCACGGCCAACGACAAGGCGCAAAAGCTGATCCAAAAACTGCTGTTTGCCACCGCGGCGGTGGTGGCGCTGGTGTTCATCGCTTTGGGCAAACGCGAAGCGGCGATTGTGGGCACGGCGGTGATCCTGACGCTCACGGTGACGCTGTTCGCTTCGTGGGCCTGGGGCTTCACGCTCAACCGCGTGTCGCTGTTCGCCTTGATTTTCTCGATCGGCATTTTGGTGGACGACGCCATCGTGGTGGTGGAAAACATCCACCGCCACCAGCAATTGTTCCCCGGCAAGACACTCGCCGAGATCATTCCTGGCGCGGTCGATGAGGTGGGTGGCCCCACGATTTTGGCCACGCTGACCGTGATCGCTGCGCTTTTGCCCATGGCTTTTGTGAGCGGCTTGATGGGCCCTTACATGAGCCCGATCCCGATCAACGCCAGCATGGGCATGGTGCTGTCGCTGGCCATTGCCTTTGTGGTCACGCCCTGGTTGGCCCGCATCTGGATGAAGCCCTCTCATACGGCCGATGCACATGCAGGCGATGCACACGCTGCACACGCTGCGCCAACGGGCATGGCCGCCAAGCTGGGCCCCTTGTTCGAGCGCGTGTTCGAGCCCTTGTTGCACACCGAGCAGGGTGCCCGCAACCGCAAGTTGCTGGGCCTGGGCATTGCAGGTTTGATCGCTTTGTCTTTGGTGCTGCCCGCCACGGGCCTGGTGCTGCTCAAGATGCTGCCCTTTGACAACAAGTCGGAGTTCCAGGTGGTGGTGGACATGCCTGCAGGCACGCCCTTGGAAGAAACCGCTGCCGTCATGCGTGAGCTGGGCGCCCATTTGGCGCAGCAGCCCGAGGTGACCGATTACCAGGCCTATGCGGGCACTTCGTCGCCGATCAACTTCAACGGCCTGGTGCGTCAGTACTACCTGCGTGCAGGTGGCGAGATGGGTGACATGCAGGTCAAGCTGGTGGACAAACACCACCGCTCGGACAAAAGCCATGTGATCGCCACCCGTTTGCGCCCGGAGTTGCAGGCCATTGGCCAGCGCTTCGGTGCCAACGTCAAAGTGGTCGAGATGCCCCCAGGCCCGCCTGTGATGGCCCCCATCGTGGCCGAGATTTATGGGCCTGACGCCGAAGGTCGCCGCAGCGTGGCCAAGGCGGTGCGTGCCATTTTTGAGAAGACCGACAACGTGGTCGATGTGGACGACAGCAGCATTGCCAAGGCCCCACGCAAGCTGCTGCTGGTGGACCGCCGCAAGGCGGCAGCGCTGGGCATTCCCCAGCAGGCCATCGTGACCACCTTGCGTGCAGGCCTGGCTGGCGAGGCTACCACCTACTTGCACGACGGCAGCAAATACCCCGCTGCGGCCTTGATCCAGTTGCCTGCCGAGCGGCATGGTGATTTGTCAGCGCTGCTGCAGCTGACCGTGCGCAGTGCCTCGGGCAAGCTGGTGCCGATCCGCGAGCTGGTGAGCATCAGCGACAGCGAACGCGAACAGCCTGTGATCCACAAGGATTTGCTGCCGGTGAACTATGTGACCGCCGACATGGCGGGCAAGCTCGACAGCCCCTTGTACGGCATGTTCCAGATGCGCAGCGCCATTCAAAAAATCCAGACACTTGATGCGCAGGGCCTGAGCGAGTATTTCATCAGCCAGCCGTCCGATGCCTGGCGCGGTTACGCCCTCAAGTGGGATGGCGAGTGGCAAATCACGTACGAAACCTTCCGCGACATGGGCGCGGCCTATGCGGTGGGTCTGGTGCTGATTTATTTGCTGGTGGTGGCGCAGTTTGGCTCTTACCTCACGCCGCTGATCATCATGGCCCCCATTCCCTTGACCATTATTGGCGTCATGCCGGGCCATGCCTTGCTGAACGCGCAATACACCGCCACCAGCATGATCGGCATGATCGCGCTGGCCGGCATCATCGTGCGCAATTCCATCTTGCTGGTGGACTTCATCAATTTGCAAGTCAAACAAGGCATGGCCTTCAAGCGGGCCATCGTCGAGTCGGCCATCACCCGTGCGCAGCCCATCATGCTCACGGGCGGCGCGGCCATGCTCGGGGCCTTCTTCATCCTGGACGATCCGATCTTCAATGGCCTGGCCATCTCGCTGATCTTTGGCATCTTTGTCTCGACCATCCTCACGCTGGTCGTGATCCCCACGCTGTACTACATGGCTTACCGCCGCCAGTACGAAACCCTTTGATTCATTAACCCTTCGGAGATCTTCATCATGAAAACATGGCAAATCGTTCGCCTCGTCGCTGGCATTTTCATCCTCTTGTCCTTGGCCTTGGGTGTGCAAGGCAGCCCCATTTTTGTGAGCCCCTGGTGGCTGGCATTCACCGCGTTTGTGGGTGCTAATCTGCTGCAAAGTGCACTGACGAAGTGGTGCCTGATGGAGACCATCTTGCGCAAGCTGGGCGTGCAATCGGGCTGCTGATTGACTTTCACACGGAGCGTCACGATGAGCCCACGCACACGATTGGCAGCTGCAGTTTTGGCGCTGTGCAGTACGGCGGCATCCGCCACCGACCTTTTGCAGGTTTGGCAAGCCGTTCAAAAGCATGATCCCCAAGGGAGGGTCAGCCAAGCCAGTCGTGCAGCGGGATCTGCTCGCCTGGAGCAGGCCAATGCTTTGTGGCGACCCACCGTGGGTCTGAGCACCAGCGCGGGCTGGGCCAGTGCGCAAAGCCAGATGAACGGGGCGCAGTTCTCGGCACCAGGTTTTGGACAATCTGCGGGTGTGGCCTTTGCGACATCGGTCAACGGTGGCAGTGCCACCCGCTATGCCCTGAGCGCACGCCAAGCGCTTTACAGCCGTGAGCGGCAGGCCCAAAGTGCTCAGCTGGATTTGGCCGCCCAAGCCAGCGAACACGAATGGCAACTGGCTCAGCAGGACTGGATGCTGCAGACCACGCAGCGCTATTTTGATGTGGTGCAGGCGCAGCAGCGCCTGGCGCTGATCGAGCAACAGAAAGCGGCCGTCGACAAGGCCCTGACCGAAGCGAAGGACCGTTTTGCCATCGGTGACGCCCCCGTGACCGATACGCACGAGGCCGCAGCCCGGGCGCAGGCGCTGGGTGCGCAGGCCATCGCAGCACGCAACGAGTTGGAGATGGCCCGCCAGGTGCTGGCCGATGTGAGTGGCTTGCCCGCTGCCACCTTGGCATTGCAGGCCCCTGCCCGTTCGGGCTTGTGGGCCACGCCCGATGCCTTGTCTGCCTGGTTGCAAAAAGCCGAGCAAGGCAACCCGATGATTCGCCTGCAAGAAGTGCAGGCCGATGCGGCCCAGCAAGAGGTGCGCAAGCACGGTGCCTTGGCTGCGCCCACGCTGGACTTGGTGGCACAGGCCTCACGCGAACGCATCAGCGGCACCGGCGATTTTGGCGCTGCCAGCAACACGCAAAGCCAGCACATGGTGGGCGTGATGCTGAATGTGCCGCTCTATACCGGCGGCTGGCGCAGTGCCAAGCTCGAAGAAGCCACGCATTTGCAAACCAAGGCACAGGCCGAGCTGGAGCGCATCCGTTTACAGGTCAGCCAGATGACCCGCGCTGCATGGTTGGCCGTGCAAAGCGGGCAGGCACGTCTGAGTGCGCTGGAAGCGGCCAACACCGCCAGTCAGGCGCGGCTTGACGCCACACAGCTGGGCCGTCAAGTGGGGGACCGCACCACGCTGGATGTGCTCAACGCACACAACGATGCCAGCGCCGCGCAACTGGGCTTGCTACAAGCGCGCACGGAGCTGCTGGTCGCACATCTGCGGCTGCATGCGATGGCCGGACAACTCGATGCATCGAAACTTCAAGCCGTGAATGCCGCACTGCAGCCTTGATTGGTCTGGCGTACTTTCTCTTAACCATCGTCTTCACAACATCATGACCCCAACACCTGCCGCACCCTTGATCATTGACGTTCGGTCGCCCGGTGAGTTTGCGACGGGCCATGTCCGTGGCTCGGTCAACATTCCGCTGGATCGCTTGGCCGATGACATTGCCAAAGCGGTGCCTGACAAATCGGCTCCAGTGATTTTGTGCTGTGCCTCGGGCGGTCGCTCGGGCATGGCTTGCAGTTTCATGCAGCAAATGGGTTACCAGCAGGTCAGCAATGGCGGCTCTGCAGGGGCTGTATCCATGCAATGCGGCTTGCCCATTGACCGTCTTTGATTCATCCAATGAAAGGAATTTTTCGTGAGCACGTTTGATCACCCCACATTGATCCAGAACATCAACCAGTCCTTGAGTGGTTTGCGCAAGGGCCAGCCCGAGGCCATGCAGGGCTTTGGTCAACTGGCCAAGGCGGCCATGACCGAGGGTGCGGTGAGCGAAAAACACAAGGAGCTGATCGCCCTGGCCATTGGCATCACACAGCATTGCTCGGGTTGCATCGGCTTTCACGTCAAGGCTTTGCGCCGTCTTGGTTGCACGAAGCCAGAGCTGGAGGAAATGCTGGCGGTTTGTGTCTACATGGGCGGTGGTCCTGCCCTGATGTACACCGCCGAAGCCTTGGCCGCTTGGGATGCGTTTGCTCCGGCACAGGTCTGACGAGCGCTGTTTTCAGGAGGACCCTGCCTGTTCGGGGTAGTCTGCTTGAACGCATGGCGGTCCGCTGATGCGGGCTGCATAAGTGCTTTATCTGTTTATTTGCATAAGCAAACTACAAATGATTCGTTTGTAATTGAAGGCAAGGCGCACACAATCGCGCCCTATGTCTTCTCAACCCACCATCGTCATCGTGCCCGGCTGGCGCGATTCGGGCCCTGGCCATTGGCAAAGCCTCTGGGCCGAGGCCTTGCCAGGTGCCGTGCGGGTGAGCCAGGACGACTGGATTTCTCCGGTGCGCACCGCCTGGGTGGCGTCCATCACCCGCACGATCCTGGCGCAGCCAGGCCCTGTGGTGATCGCGGCGCACAGCCTGGGCTGCATTGCCACCACGCATTTGCCCGCTGAGGCGGCCCAGCGGATTCAAGGCGCCTTGCTGGTGGCCCCAGCCGACCCCGAACGCCGGGGCGTGCTGTCGGACTTTGCCCCTGTGCCCTACCAGCCTTTGCCTTACCGCAGCATTGTGGTGGCCAGCACCAATGACCCGTTTTGTTCCGTGCGCACCGCAGGCGCCTATGCCCGGTCTTGGGGCAGCGAGGTGGTGCGACTGCAAAACGCAGGGCACATCAACATCGAATCCGGCTTTGGCGAATGGCCTTTGGGTCTGGCGCTTTTGCAATCCTTGACCGCATCGCTCTCTTGGAGCGGTACCTCTGAATCTCAATTGGAAACAGTATGAAAAAACTCACACACATCGCACTGGGCGCCACCTTGGCCCTGTCGGGCCTGAGCGCCAGCGCCCAGACTTTGCTCAACGCCTCGTACGACGTGGCGCGTGAGTTCTACAAAGACTACAACGCCGCCTTCATCGCCAACTACAAAAAGACCTCCGGCAAGGACATCAAGATCGACCAGGCCCACGGCGGCTCCAGCGCCCAAGCGCGTGCTGTGAATGACGGTTTGGATGCGGATGTGGTGACCATGAACACCACCACCGATGTGGATTTTTTGGCCAGCACCGGCGTGGTGGCCAAAGACTGGAACAAGCGCTTTGCCCACAACGCCGCGCCCACCACATCGACCATGTTGTTCCTCACGCGCAATGGCAACCCCAAAAACATCAAGGACTGGGACGATCTGGTCAAGCCCGGCATTCAGGTGATCGTGGTCAACCCCAAGACCGGTGGCAATGGCCGCATGGCTTATCTGGCTGCCTGGGGCTACGTCAAGAAGAAGGGCGGCACCGACGCCCAGGCCGCCGAGTTTGTGGGCAAGCTCTACAAGAACGTGCCGGTCTTGGCCAAGGGCGGTCGTGATGCGACCACCATCTTCTTGCAGCGCAACATCGGCGATGTGCTGGTGACGTTTGAGTCCGAAGTGGTCTCGGTGGACAACGAATTTGGCGCAGGCAAGGTCGATGCGGTGCACCCCTCGATCAGCATCGTGGCCGAAAACCCGGTGGCGGTGGTGGAGCGCACCGTGGCCAAGAAGGGCACGGCCGATCTGGCCAAGGCCTACTTGAACTACCTGTACTCGGACGAAGCGCAAGAGATCGCGGCCAAGCACGCCTTGCGTCCACGCAACCCGGCCATCTTGAAAAAGTACGCCAACACTTTCAAGCCGATCCAGCTGTTCACCGTGCAAGAGTTGTTTGGCTCTTTGGGCGAAGCGCAAAAAGTCCACTTCAACGATGGCGGTCAGTTCGACAAGCTCTACACCGTCAAATAAGTTTTTTCATCCATGACCGCATTGCCTGAGAAGGCGCTCACCAAGCGGCGAGCGCCAGCCAAAGTGTTGCCCGGGTTCAACCTGACCCTGGGCTACACCGTTTTGTATTTGAGCCTGATCGTGCTGATTCCTTTGTCGGCCTTGGTCTTCAAAACCTTCACCCTGACCTGGGACCAGTTCTGGGCCGCAGTCACCGGCCCACGTGTGATGGCGTCCTATCGCTTGACCTTTGGTGCGTCGCTGATCGCAGCCCTGATCAATGTGGTCTTTGGCCTCTTGGTGGCTTGGGTGCTAGTGCGCTACAACTTCTTTGGAAAAAAGATCGTGGACGCGCTGGTGGACTTGCCTTTTGCACTGCCCACCGCGGTGGCGGGCATCTCGCTCACGGCCCTGTTGGCGGGCAACGGCTGGGTGGGGCAGTACCTGGAGCCCCTGGGCATCCAGCTGGCCTTCAACCCCAACGGCGTGGTGATCGCGCTGATCTTTATTGGCCTGCCTTTTGTGGTGCGCACGGTGCAGCCGATTTTGGAAGACGCCGAAAAAGAACTCGAAGAAGCCGCCACTTGTTTGGGGGCCACGCGCTGGCAGACTTTCACCAAGGTGATCTTTCCGTCGATCGCGCCTGCGCTGCTCACGGGCTTTGCCATGGCTTTTGCGCGGGCGATTGGTGAATACGGCTCGGTCATTTTCATCGCGGGCAACATGCCCATGATTTCGGAGATCACGCCGCTCATCATCATCGGCAAGCTGGAGCAATACGACTATGCCGGTGCCACCGCCGTGGCGCTGGTGATGCTGGTGTTCTCTTTCATCTTGTTGCTCATCATCAATGCCTTGCAGGTTTGGCAACGCCGCCATACAGGAGCACCCGCATGAGTGCCGCCACCTTGAACCCTTCTGCACGCCGAGCCCAAGCCGGCACCACCGAGCCCGCATGGGTGCGCTACACCTTGATCGGTGTGGCCCTGACCTTCATGTTCCTGTTTTTGGTCTTGCCCCTGGCGGCGGTGTTCACCGAAGCCTTGCGCAAGGGCTTTGGCGCTTACTTTGAAGCTTTGCAAGAGCCCGATGCCTGGTCGGCTATTCGCCTGACCTTGATCACGGCCCTGATTGCGGTGCCGCTCAACCTGGTGTTTGGCGTGTGCGCCGCTTGGGCGATTGCCAAATACGAATTCAAAGGCAAGGCCTTTTTGACCACGCTGGTGGACTTACCGTTTTCTGTCTCGCCCGTGGTGGCGGGTTTGATTTATGTGCTGATGTTTGGCGCGCAGGGCTGGTTTGGGCCATGGTTGCAGGCGCACGACATCAAGATCGTCTTCGCCGTGCCCGGCATTGTGTTGGCCACGGTGTTTGTGACGTTCCCGTTCATCGCCCGTGAGCTGATCCCGCTCATGCAGGCACAGGGCAACGACGAAGAGCAGGCGGCCATCGTGTTGGGGGCGACCGGTTGGCAGACCTTTTGGTACGTGACCTTGCCCAACATCAAGTGGGGTTTGATCTACGGCGTGATCTTGTGCAATGCGCGGGCCATGGGCGAGTTTGGCGCGGTGTCGGTGGTCTCGGGCCACATCCGTGGCCAGACCAACACCATGCCGCTGCATGTGGAAATTTTGTACAACGAGTATCAGTCTGTGGCCGCCTTTGCTGTGGCTTCGCTGCTGGCTTTGCTGGCGCTGGTTACCTTGGTCATCAAGTCGGTGATCGAGTGGCGTCATGAGCAAGAACTCAAGGCCGCTGCCGACACACCGCCCGAGCGTCCTCTGGCATCGAGCCCTGGCGCCCTCGTTTGAATCCGACGGAAAGCATTTGAATCATGAGCATCGAAATCCGCAACGTCCATAAACAGTTTGGCGACTTCACCGCGCTGAACAACGTCAGCCTCGACATCGAATCGGGCGAACTCGTCGCTTTGCTGGGCCCGTCCGGCTGCGGCAAGACCACACTGCTGCGCATCATCGCGGGCCTGGAGACAGCTGATCAGGGCACCATCGCCTTCAGCGGCGAAGACACCACCCACGTGCATGTGCGCGAGCGTCAGGTGGGCTTTGTGTTCCAGCACTACGCGCTGTTTCGCCACATGACGGTGTTCGAGAACGTGGCTTTTGGCCTGCGCGTCAAACCACGTGGCCAGCGTCCCAGTGAGTCCGAAATCAAGCGCAAAGTCCATGAATTGCTGGGCCTGGTCCAGCTCGATTGGCTGGCCGACCGTTACCCTTCGCAACTGTCGGGTGGACAACGTCAGCGGATTGCGCTGGCCCGTGCGCTGGCCGTGGAGCCCAAGGTTTTGCTGCTCGACGAGCCCTTTGGCGCACTGGACGCCAAGGTGCGCAAAGAACTGCGCCGCTGGCTGCGTCGCCTGCACGACGAGTTGCATGTGACCAGCATTTTTGTGACGCACGACCAAGAGGAAGCCCTCGAAGTGGCCGACCGCGTGGTGCTGATGAACAAGGGCAACATCGAGCAGATTGGCTCGCCGCAAGACGTGTGGGACCACCCGGCCAGCCCCTTTGTGTATGGCTTCTTGGGTGATGTGAACCTGTTCCATGGCCGCGCCCACGAAGGCGAGATGCTGATCGGTGCCGACCAGCACGCCGTGCGCCTGGACAGCCCCGAGCATGGCCAGGTGCAGGATGCCAAGGCTTTTGCTTATGTGCGCCCACACGACCTGGATGTGTCGCGTTACACGCCCGGTGGCGTGAATGCCGGCATCGTGGCCAAGCTGACCCGCGCCATTGTGGTGGGCCCCGTGGCCCGTCTGGAGCTGGAGCCGGTGGAAAGCCACTTCGGCAAAGACGCGATCATCGAGGCGCAGCTGTCGGCATCGCAGTACCGTCAACAAGACTTCAAGGAAGGCGAGACCTTGGTGCTGACGCCCCGCAAGGCACGGGTGTTTGTCGACGGCTGATCAAGCCACCGTCAGGGGTAAGAGCTGTTGCATCTCACGGCGTATGGTGTAGGCGCTCGTGGATGCGTTGCACCGTTTTCCAGACCATCCCAAGCACCACAGGCGTCAGAACGCCGGCCATGATTTCAGGCTGGATGGGCAGGCCTGTGGCCTTGAGTGCTTTGCCGATGTAGAGGATCAGGCTGACCACGTAATAGGAAATGGCGGCGATGGACAAGCCTTCCACGGTGGATTGCAATTGCAACTGAAGCGCTTGCCCGCGTGTGAGTTTTTCCAGGAGCTGTTGGTTGTGCACTTCGGCGGCGATGTCCACACGGGTGCGCAGCAGGGCGCTGGTGCGCGTGATCCGCTCGGACAATGCGGCCATTCTTTGCCAGGTGGCCGCGACCGTGGCCATGGCCGGTGCCAGGCGTCTTTGCATGAATTCACTCACGGTTTGGGTGCCCGTGATCGGGCGTTCCCGCAACTCGGCAATCCGCTCCTGAACAATGGCATGGTAGGCCCGTGTGGCTGAGAAGCGGTAACCATGTTCCGCTGTAGCGCGCTCAACATGGGCAGCCAGAGCCACCAGATCGTCCAGCAAAGTTTGATCACTTTCTTGCTTGGACTCCAGCCGTGCCGTGATGTCTGCAAGTCTGTTTTCTGCCTGCGCCAGCGCCGTGGCCAGTTGCTTGGCGACCGGTAAGCCACGCAAGGCCATGAGCCGATAGGTTTCCAGTTCCAGCACGCGTTGTGAAATTCGGCCTGCCCTGCCTTCTGGTGTGTCGGCCGGTGCCAGAACCAGCATGCGCTCGAAACCATCTGCACCCATGCGCAGGTTCGTCAGCAGCACCGAATGTGATGGGCTGTCCGCGAGATGGCCCATGCGTGAGCCGATGATGGTGCCTTCGCCCAACCACTGCTGTGCATTTGCCAGCCAGTCTGGACTCTCCATGTGCTCTGTCAACATGGCCAAGTGAATGGCCGCCACAGTTTTGCCGGGGATCTTCCTGAGCCAATCCGTACCGGTGGCCACATCGCCCGCCAGCGCGGGCCAGTCTTTGCCCCACACTGCTTGTGCGGGCAAAGACTGAATGATGGTGTATCGGGTGAATTCGGTGTGTCGTTCCCATTTGACCGTGTAGCCCTCGCATCGCAGGCGCAGGAAGTTTGCCTGGATCTGCGCTGGCGTCAGCCGCTCGTGCCCTGGCAAGCCGCGCAGGTGCTGGCATTCGTCTTCCCGCGTGATGCCTTCGTTGAGGACTGCGACATACACAATGAGAGCGGGCAGGCGCACGCGTGCAGAGGGCCTGGCATGCACTTCGTTGTGCAACTCTTTGCGCAGCGCGTCGTCAGTGGGCAAAAATGGATGCGTCATGAATGGGGTGCTTGTCAAACGACTGCGGCCCCAAAAGATGGGGCCGCAGTGCGATGAGTGGGTGGGTTCTGAACTGTGCGTTTGGCAGTGAAATCAGAACTCGTCTTTCACCATCGTCAGGCCCAAGGCGTCCCAGTCGAGCATGCCGCCACGGTAGTAATAAATCTTGTCGGCCGGAAAACCATCGCGCGTCATGGCGCGAATCGCTGCAGGACTTTGGGGGCAGACAGGGCCATTGCAGAAGGCATAGACTTTTTTGGCTTCGCTGCAATTCCACTGGCTGCCGTTTTTCTTGCAGCCCAATTCGTTCAACCGTGATGCCACTTCTGTGTAGGGGATGCCCACAGAGCCTGGGATGGTGCCTTTGACACGGTCATTGGTGTCGCGCATGTCCACGACCAGTGCATTGCGGTCGCTCAGGGCTTCCAGGATTTCGATCTCGCCTACGGGGTGAACGCCGGGTACTGGGATCAAGGGTTGCAAGGTGCCGCCGTTTTTGGCTGCAGCGGTCATCACGCGTGTGATGTCCACGGGGCCCTTGGCGGTTTTCACCACGACGGTTTTTTGGTTGTCAAAAATGTTCAAGGCAGTGCCAACGGGAATGACAGCGGCTTGGCCAAAGGCCAGACCTGCAAAACCGAGTCCCAAGAGCCAGGCTGAAATGCGTTTCATGATGATGGATGTTGAAAAGTTTGCAAAAGGACATGGTCACTTTTTTGCGCGTGTAACGCTTGATCTGAATCAAAAGTTAAATCAGGGTTAACCCTTGATCCTGATGTGTTTTGGGCCCCGTGAACCGTAAAGAACCCTGTGCAGATGAGCCTCCCGAGCGGTCAGAGCTTAGGATGATGCTGATCACAGCGGGGGTTGTCCGAGTTGCCCTCGAGTTTTGATGGACAATGGGCCTTTATTTCTTGAAGACAGGCGGGAGTCCTATGGTCAAAGTGACCAAAAAATCTGCAGAAAATCAGCCAATTGCCGTGACAGACGAGCAAATTGAAAAAGCTGCAGAGGTTTTTCGGGTGATGTCTGCGCCGATGCGTTTGCGCATCATCAGTTGCCTGTGCAATGGTGAAAAAAATGTGGGGGAGTTGTTGAGCGAAATTGACACGACACAACCCAATATGTCCCAACACTTGAACACGCTCTATCTGTCTGGCGTGCTGGACAAACGTCGTGAGGGTGTCCAGATTTATTACCGAATAGTTAACAACAACAT
>JBEEJQ010000036.1:0-18745 GCA_041169105.1 Pseudomonadota bacterium
GACGCCCTTTTTCGCGGCCCGTGCCGCTGAGCTTGACGCCCCCAAACGGCGTGCTCACCGAAAACAACTTGTAGGTGTTGACCCACACGGTGCCCGTCTGCAAGGCCCGGCCGATGCGCCAGGCGGCTTTGTAGTCGCGTGTCCAGATGCCCGAGGCCAGGCCGTAATCGTTGTCGTTGCACTGCGCGATCAGGTCAGCCTCGTCGCTCCAAGGCAGCAGCGCCAGCACCGGGCCAAAAATTTCTTCACGGCACATACGCGCCGTGTTCGGCAAGCCTTCGATCACCGTCGGCTGGTAATAACAGCCCTGGTCGTAATACCCCCCCTGGGGGCGCGCACCGCCACACAAGACCAGGCCACCTTCGTCGCGGCCCAGTTGCACATAGCGCTCTACCGAGTCGCGGTGCCCCCGGTTGACCAGCGGCCCCATGTGGGTGGTCTCCAGCGCGGGGTCGGCCACGCGCAAGCCTTTCACAGCCGCCAGCAGGCGCGACTTGAAGGCGTCGTACACCGAGGCATGCACAAAGGCCCGCGAGCCTGCAATGCACGACTCACCCGATGAGCTGAAGATGCCGTAAATCACGCCCGCCACCGCATGGTCCAGGTCGGCGTCGGCACACACAATGGTCGGCGATTTGCCGCCCAGCTCCAGCGAGGTCGGCATCAGCTTGTCAGCCGCCAGTCGCTGGATGCCCATGCCAACGTTCGTGCCGCCCGTGAAGGCGATGCGTTTGACCAGCGGGTGGCGCACCAGCGCATCGCCCACGACCGAGCCCTTGCCGGGCAACACGCTGACGATGCCGTCGGGCACGCCCGACTGCTGTGCAATGCGGGCCAGCTCGATGGCCATGCGCGGCGTGATTTCGGCCGGTTTGATGACGATGGCGCAACCGGCCGCCAGCGCGGGGGCCATTTTCTGGGCCTCGCTGGCGATCGGTGAATTCCAGGGCGTGATGGCCCCCACCACACCCAGCGGCTCGTGCACGCTCAAGGTTAAAAAGTCGCCGCGCGCAGGCGTGACCGCGTCTTCCCAGGTCTCGGCAGCGGCTGCAAAAAACTGGAAGGTACCCGCCGCGCTGGCCACCAGCGCACGGCATTCCTTGATGGGTTTGCCGTTGTCCAGGCGCTGCAGTTGCGCCAGGCTTTCGGCTTGCTCACGAATACCTTGCGCGATGCGGTGCAACACGCTGGCGCGCTCATGCGGCATGAGCCGAGCCCAGGCCGGTTGCAGGCGGGCCTGTTCGGCCGCTTGCACGGCTTCGTCCACATCGGCCACGGTGGCAGCATGCAGCTGGGCGACGACCGATCCGTCGTGCGGGTATTCGGTGGTGTAAGACGGCCCCGAGGCATCACGCCAGCGACCGGCAAGCAAAGTCTGGATGTGTTCTGTCATGGCGTTTCCGGGTCAGATCGTCATGCTGGCCGTGCGGTTGTGCAAAAAGCGCAAGGCCGACAGCACCGTGAGCGCCGAGGTTTTGGGGTTGTCGGCCAAGGGCTTGCCACGCATGCGCACCTGCATCTCGCCAAAGGCGCCCTGGGCTTCGATCTCGTGGATGTTTTCGGTCACGGTCGGGTCCGCGATCAGGCGCACCTGCGTGTGGTCCAAACCCAATCCGGCCAGCGACAAGGTGGCGGCCACGTTCGCGTTTTTGGGATACAGCCGCGCCGCTTCGCGGGCTGTGACTTGCAAAATCACCGTCGGCTCGGTCAATGTGTCGAGGTTCACCACCTGCTCGGCCGGTGAGCCGCGCCAGCCCGAAGGCGGCTTGCGGCCAATGTAAGTCACACTGTCCAGCCCGGCCTGCCGGGCTGCGGCCAGCGCATCGATGCCGCCAATGGCCCCGGCCAGCAAATGCAGCTGCGTGCCGCCTTGCTCAGCCGCAGCCTGCAATTGCTCGGGCAGACCGGGTGCAGACATCGCGCCAATCGACAAAACTGCACATTCGACGCCGCGCTGCAAGGCGGGCAACACGTGGGCCGTCAAGGCCGTGTGCCCCGCGCACTCGAGCACCAATGGCGTGCCGTGCGGGACCTGGTGCGTGACCGTCACGCCCGCCCCCAGTTCGGCCTGCAAAGCGGCCGCTTTGCCCTCAGACACCACGATGTGCGTGATGCGCACGCCTGCATGCCCTTGCATGCACTGGTAGACCGAGCGGCCAATGGCCCCGAATCCGATGAGGGTGAGTTCCTGGGTGCGCATGGCTCAATCCGTCTTCTTGGGCGGGCCAGCAAACTTGACCGGGAAAGCACCCCAAGCGGCCATGTCCACCTCGACCACCACCGGGCCGGGTGTTTGCAAAGCCTGGCGCAACACGCTTTCTGTCTGCGCCGGATCGCTCAGTTTGTGGTGCGCCACCTGCAAGCTCGCACAAAACTGCGCAAAGTCGGGGTTGTGCAACTCCACATAGCAGTGGCGGCTACCGTACACCGCGTCCTGGATGTTCTTGATCACGCCATAGCGGCTGTCGTTCATCAGCAGCACCAACATGTCGGCGCGCTCTTGCGCTGCACAAGCCAGTTCGCCCACGTTGAGCATGAAACCGCCATCGCCTGCCATCACCACGGTCTTGCGGCCCAAAGCGTGTTCCTGGTTGGCCAGCGCCACGCCAATGCCCATCGCCAGACCCTGACCGATGCCGCCCCCCAGCGCATGCACACCGGCACGCGGATGGTCCAGCACCGGTGCGCGGTTGCCCCACATGGTGTTGGACAAAGTGATGTCACGCACCCACCACAGGGCTTTGCCTGCCGTGGCTTGCAAGGTGTTCTTGAGCTTGACGTAAGGGCCCAAGGTACTGTCCACCAGCGCCTCGGCTTGGCGACGGGTGTTTTGCAGATCGGTCAGAAATGTCGGATCGGTCTGCATGCGCCCTTGCAGTGCATCGGCCAGGGCATTCAAGGTCAGGGCAGCATCGCCTTGCACAAAGTATTCGCTGTCGTAGGCCCGGTTTTGAGTCAGCGCGTTGGCATCGATGCGAAAACGGTGTGCAGGCAAATGCAGCTTGTAAGTCAAGGTCTCGTTGCTGCGCAAACGCGAGCCCACCACCAAGAGGGCATCCACGGATTGGTAAAAGGCCTCGCTGGGTTTTTGCAAGTTGTACGACCCCAGGCTGGACGGGTGGTCTTCGGCCAACACGCCGCGCCCCTGCACCGAGGTGACCACACCCCAACCCATGGCCACCAGCCGCTGCACGGCAGCGCTAGCGCCCCGGGCTCCACCGCCCAGCCACAGCAAAGGGCGTTTTTTGCTGGCCAGTTGCTCAGCCAGCGCCTGCACCGCATCAGGCGACGGGGCCAGTGGGGCCACAGGCAAAGGCATCAGGTCAGCGGGCAAAGGAAGGCGCATGGCCTGTACATCGATCGGAATTTCGATGCTCACCGGGCCGCAGGGTGGCGTGAAAGCCAAACGCACGGCCTCGCGCAAAGTGGCCAGCGCGGTCTCTGGGTTGCGGATGCGAAACGCCTCCTTGCCCACCGACTTGAGCATGGCCAGTTGTGCCGGGTGCTCGTGGATGAAACCCAGATCGCGGTCAATAAACTCCGACTCGATCTGACCGGTCAGGTGCAACAGCGGCGTGCCTGCCGTGATGGCCTCGACCATGGCCCCCGCCGCATTGCCGCAACCGGTGCCAGTGCTGGTCACGCACACGCCCAGCACGCCGCTGACGCGAGCGGCTGCATCGGCCATGTTGCAGGCCCCAGCTTCGCCACGGGCCGACACAAAACGGATCTGCCCGCGCGTGTGGAAAGCGTCCAGGATCGGCATGTTGTGGATGGAGATCACGCCATAGGCGGTCTTGACCTGGCATGCTTCCAGGAATCGGGCAATCAATTCGCCCACGGTGATGGTGACAGGGGATGTGTTCATGCGGAGTTCTTGTCCTTGGTTTTGGCAGGCCAGCCGCCACGTTGCGGCAAATGGCTCAAGCGTTCGGTCATCTGGGCGGCAGCCGCTATGACCATGTCGACCAGCGGCATCAGGGCCTCGTCTTCGATGCGCTGTGAGGGCACCGAAATGCTGATGGCACAAGCCACGCGGCCTTGTTCATTGAAGACCGGTGCCGCAATGGTGGAGATGCCAGTTTCGTAGCCGCCCATACTCACGCCATAGCCACGCTCGCGGTCCTGGTCGATCAGGGCCTTGAGGTCTTTGAGTGTGGTGGGCGTCTTGGGGGTGTAGGCAGGCAACACCGATTCGGGGTACAGGGCAGACAACTCTTTCAGATCTATGTCCGACAGTAAACTGCGGCCCAGCACAGTGGCGTGCGCAGGCAAACGCGCACCGACCTGGATGGAATGGAACATGGCGTTGCCCCCGGCGGCCTTGGCGATGAACACCACATCGCGGGCATCGCGCACCACCACATGAGCCGAGAAGCCGCAGCGGTCACGCAAGTCCTCGATCACGGGACGGCCCACCTCGGTCAACTCCATCGAAGCCAACAACTCAAAACCCAATCGCAGCACCGACAAACCCAGCTTGTAACTCACGCCGTCAGGACAGCGCTCCAGAAACCCGCTTTGCTCCAGCGTGAAGAGCATGCGAAACACCGACGCCCTGGGCAAGCCCATGCGGCGCGAGAGTTCAGCCCCGCTGAGTTCGCGCTCATCGCGGTTGAATTGCATCAACAACTGCAAGCCACGCGCCAATCCGGGAACGGTGTAACGGTCTTCGTTGGGGTTCTTGTCGGTCATAGGTTCACTTCAGGCCAGCGCTGGCAGGCCCAGCAAGGGGTTCACGACAGCCGCTGCCTCCAGCGGGCAGGCATGGCCCACCGGCCCCAGGCTGATGCGCTCATGCGCCACATCCAGCGCCAGCGCATGGCACGCGGCGGGCGTGGTGACGGTGTCTTCGTCTCCGCTGGCAATGGCCAAGGGACCGGTCCAGGTTTTCAGATCCTGCGCGAGTCGGCCTTGGCCCAGCATGTGCACCGCCTGGGTGTAGCCCGCCGGGTCAATTTGGGCCATGGTCTCGCGCACGGCCTCTTGCAGCGCAGGGGCCGCCTGTGGCGACAGCATGGCTGCACCCCGTGCATTGGCCATGCCGATGGGGCCCAGTTGCTGCAAGTTGGACAGACGGCCTTGCACCACACGTGCGCGCTCTGCATCGAGTGCATCGCCGTAGCCTCTGGCGGGTGCCAGCAGCAGCAAACGGCTCACGCGGTTAGGCTGCAAGCGGGCGGCGCTGGCCGCCATCAAAGCCCCGAGCGAGTGACCTGCGAGCACCACCGGCTGCGTGACGTACAAGGCATCCAGCCAAGCCCACAAGCGTTCGGCATAGTCTTGGGCGTGCGGCTCAGCCATAGGCAAGTGGCTGCTGCGGCCATAGCCCGGTGCATCCCAGGCCAAGACGCGCACATCGTGCCTGCCCACAGCCGCACCCAGCTGGTAGGCCCAGCTGGGTGCGGCTGAACCAATGCCATGCAGCAGCACATGCGTGACCTGTGGCCCCGCACCGGCACTGCGAAACTGGATCGGCCCAAGTGGCGTGTCCACCAGGGACCGCACCACCCCCGACAAAGCGTCTTGAGGACTCAGTGGCATGTCAGCGCTTGATTTTGGCCAAGGGCGAATCAGGTGGGTACACCGGCGTGATCGGCTTGGGCGCGCCCAGCATCACGCACATCAGGGCATCTTCGTCACCGATGTTTTGTTCTTCGCGGTAAACGCCAGGCGGCACCGAAATCAGGTCACGTTCGCCCAGCGTGGCTTCCCAGCGCTGGCCGTCTTTTTCGCAAACGACCTTCATGGCCCCGCGCAGAACAAAGAAGATCTCCTCCACGTCGTAATGGATGTGCGAGGGGCCAATGCCGCCGGCAGGAATCACCATGGTCGAAAATGTGAAGTGGGCCGACGGCACGGTGTTGCCATCCTTGTCCACGCCTGTGCCGCCCGTGCCCACGTAGCGCATCTGGGCGCGGCGGTATTTGGGGTCAAAGTCGGCCTGGAACTTGAGCGCATCCCAGTCGTAACGGCGTGTGGACTTGCGGGCCACTCGGCTTTCCATCCAATCGTCAAAACTCTGTCCATTTTTTTGCAGCATGCTGGCCTGGATCGCCATCTCCGGCGGAATCTGCGGATTGAGCAAACCGTTTTCGTTGAAATGGGGCTGGTTGGCAGCCTCCAGAACTTTCTTGCTGTGAGCGTCCATGAGTTTTCCTTCGTTCAATGCATGACAAAGCCGCCGTTGACCGGCAGCAACTGGCCCGTGATGAAACCGCTGCCCTGCGTCAGCAGGAACAGGGCCGCAGCATTCACGTCATCGGGCATCTGCGGGCGCTGGATGGCCCGCCCGTTCAGGTAATGGTCGTGCCGATCTTGCGGCACATATTCGGTGGCCTCCACCAAGGTCAGGCCCGGGGCGATGGCGTTCACAGTGATGGATTCGGCCCCCAGCTCACGGGCCATCGAACGGGTCATGGCGATGACCGCACCTTTGCTGGCGGCATACGCCATCAACCGGGGCGCACCCCACAAGGCGGTGTCCGATGCCAGATTCACCACGCGGCCCCGCCCGCTGGCAGCCAGGTGCGGCCGAGCGGCTTTGGTCACCAGCCAGGTGCCGCGCACGTTCACATCCATCACGCGGTCCCACATCTCCAGTGCCAACTGGTCCATCGTCTTGCCGCCCGAGTTGGTGATGGCGGCGTTGTTGATCAAGCCGGTCAAGCCGCCCATCGCTTGCGCCGCGGCGTCTACCCCCGACTGGATGCTGGATGGGTCCAGTAAATCCAGCGGCACATAGCGTGCAGCAGCCCCCAGTTCGGCGGCGAGCGCTTGACCGCGTTCGTGCAAGACATCGCTGATCACCACCTGCGCACCAGCAGCCACCAAGGCGCGGACAAAGCTCTCGCCCAGGCCCCGGGCTGAGCCGGTGACCAGCACTTTGCTGCCCTGCAGATTAATTTCTTGCATCTTCCAGCTTTCTCTCAGGCGCCCGGCCTTTGCGCATTGACGAGGTAATGCAGCACACGCTTTTCAGCGAGGACCACGGCGTAGTAAGCCAGGATGCCAATCACGGTGAGCGCACCGATGATGACAAATACCCCAGAGGTGTTGCCCTGCCCTTCAAAGAAGACCAGCAAATAGCCCAGCCCCATGTTGCCCCCGACCAGCTCGCCGACCACCACGCCAATCACCGCCAGCGTACTGGCGATGCGCAGGCCAGAAAACAAAGGCGGCAAGGTGGTCGGAAACTCGACCATGCGAAACACCTGGAAACGCGTGGCCGAAAACGAACGGGCCAAGTTGATCAGATCGCCATCCATGGCGCGCATGGCCGACAGCACGTTGATCAGCACCGGGAAAAACACGATCAACACCGCCACCAAAATCTTGGGGTAAATCGTGTAGCCCAGCCACATCACAAACAAAGGCGCAAAGGCCACCTTGGGGGCAATTTGCAAAGCCAGCAAATACGGCGACAAGATCGCCTCGACCCGGGGCGAGATGCCCAGCGCATACCCGATGACCGCACCCAACGCCGACCCCAGCACAAAGCCAATGACAACCTCAGAAGCCGTGATACCGGCATGCCACAGCAAGCGTTCAGCATCCCAGATGCGTGCGCCTTCGGCCATCACTTGGCTGAAGGGGGGCAGCACAAATTGAGGAACGCCCAGCCAGGCAGGCAGGTACTCCCAAATCAGCAGGAATACCACCAGCACCGCCAGGCTCCAAGCCGAGGTCGTCAGTTTTTCTTGGGACATGTGTTTGTCGGTCAATGCGTTGTCAAGTCGTCGCGCTGCTTATTTCGCGGCTTATTTGCCTGTGACAAACTGGTTGGTGTACAGGTCTTTGAGTGGCGTTTCCTTGGGCACAACCGCATTGCTCACATAAAACTTCTGCAGTTCGCCCAAGCGGGCCTCGTCCATTTGGCCGAGCACCTTTTGGTTGGAGTACACGTACTTGTTGTACATCTCGAAAACGTTTTGAATGCCGGCTTCCTTGCCTTTGTGCGCAGGCACATGCTGCACATAAGCGGCTGCAGCCTCTTTGGGGTTGGCCATGATGTCTTTCATACCCTTGAGCGTGGCACGCACCAGCTTTTGAATCAGCTGCGGATTTTTCTGAATGGTCTCATCAGACGCCAAGATGGCTTGCGCCATGCTTTTGAAATACACATCGGCCGGCAAGATGTCGACCTGCGCGCCTGCGTCCATGGCGCTCGCAGTCCAGTCGGGCACACCGGCCATGGCCACGGCCTTTTTGGCGGCAAACTGCTGCCACACACCGGCTGAACCTGCGGCCTGGATGTTCACATCGTTCTTGGTCAGACCGACTTTGCTGAGCATGCCCAGCAAGGCGTAGTAAGTGGTGTCGGTGTAAGAGATGACCGTGACGGTTTTGCCTTTGAGCTCGCGTGGGCTTTCAATCCGCTCATCTTTGTGGCTGACCATCTGCGTCAGCGAGCCCGCACCCAAGACCGCCACCGCCTTGATCGGGATGCCTTGCGAACGCGCAATGATGGGGGTATCACCAATCGCACCGCCGATGACCGCATTGCCCGCACCGACTTGCTTGGCCACATCCACACCACCGCGTGCGGCGACAAACTTCACATCCAGACCCTCGGCCTTGTAATAACCCTTGGCTTGCGCCAGCATCCAGGGGCCAAACGCCGGCAATGTGCCGGGCGCTGGCAAAAGGTAAGTGACTTCTTGCAAAGGCGCTTGTGCCAAGGCCGGCAAAGTCACTGAGAGCGCTGCGGCCATCAAGCTGGCACAGGTCAGGCGTTTGCCGATGAAAGATGCTTTTGTCATACGTGTCTCCATGGATATCAAGGGGTTAAAACAAACAGGACTCAATGCACATCGGCTTGACTGTCCAACTTCAACAACGCCATCAACCGACTCACATAGTCAGCCAATTGCGGATGTTTTCGGCGCTGCATCGGATTGGACCGATCGGGCAGATCCACCAAAATCTCTTCAATGATGGTGCCCGGACGCTCGCTCATGACCAAGATTCGGTCAGACAGCGCAACGGCCTCTGCCAAATCGTGCGTGATGAAGACCACGGTCTTGCGCTCGCGTTGCACGGTTTGGGCCAGGTCCTGCTGCAAGATCATTTTGGTCTGCGCATCCAGGGCAGAAAACGGCTCGTCCATCAGCAACACCAAAGGATCGACCGCCAAGGTCCTCGCCATGGCGGCGCGTTGGCGCATGCCGCCAGACAATTGGTTGGGGTAATGCGCAGCAAAACCCTTGAGGTGGCATTGCACAAGCAAGCGCTCCGAGATGGCTTGTCGCTCTGCCGCCTTGACGCCACGCAGCTCCAGCCCGAACTCCACGTTTTGGGCAATGGTGCGCCAGGGCATGAGCAGGTCTTTTTGCAGCATGAACGCCACATGCTTGTTGGGGCCAGACACCACTTCGCCATTGACTTTGACGGTGCCTGCAGAGGGTTTGGACAAACCCGCGCCCATGTTGAGCAAGGTGCTTTTGCCGCAGCCCGACGGGCCAATGATGGAGACAACCTCGCCCGCAGCGATTCGGAAATGGATGTCACGCGCAGCCAAGACCTCGGCCGACTTGCCGCGCGCTGCAAAACGTTTTTCCACCCCGATGAATTCAATCGCTGGGGTTGCTGAATTCGGTGTCGTGCCCATGTCAATTGTTTCACCAAAGAAACGTTGATTTATTACAGAATCAATCCTACCTTGTCCGAGTCGTTTGGCAAAGCCCTATCAAAACAATCAACTAAATAAAAAAGCAAAAAAACCTGAAGCACATGACGCGCTTCAGGTTCTCAAACAGCGCCCCTGAACAGGGCGGGTCAAATCAGGAGCTGAACAGGAAGTTCATCACGTCGCCGTCTTTCACCACGTATTCCTTGCCTTCCGCGCGCATCTTGCCTGCGTCTTTGGCGCCTTGTTCGCCTTTGAAGGCGATGAAGTCGTCAAACGCGATGGTCTGGGCTCGGATGTAGCCCTTCTCGAAATCGGTGTGGATCACGCCAGCGGCTTGGGGGCCGGTGTCGCCCACGCGGATGGTCCATGCGCGCACTTCTTTCACTCCAGCGGTGAAGTAAGTTTGCAAGCCCAACAGTGTGTAGGCAGAGCGAATGAGGCGGTTCAGGCCGGGTTCGTCTTGGCCGAGTTCTTTCAAGAACTCCAAGCGGTCTGCGTCTTCCATCTCGGACAGCTCAGCTTCGATCTTGGCGCAAATGGCCACCACAGGTGCGTTTTGCGCTTGGGCAAAGGCCTTGAGGCGGTCCAGGAAAGGGTTGTTCTCGAAGCCGTCTTCCGACACGTTGGCCACAAACATGGCGGGCTTGGCGGTGATGAAGAAGAACTGCTTGAGTTCGGCGCGCTCTTCTTTGCTGAAGTCGATGGTGCGAACGGGCTTGGTGTCGTTCAGCGCGGTTTGGCACTTCTCCAAAATCGCCATTTGTTTGACGGCTTCTTTGTCGCCCGAGCGGGCAATTTTGCTCACGCGGTGAATGGCTTTTTCCACGGCTGCCAAATCGGCCAGGCACAGCTCGGTCTGGATGACCTCGATGTCGGCAATCGGATCGACCTTGTTGGCCACGTGGATCACGTTGGGGTCTTCAAAGCAGCGCACCACGTTGACGATGGCGTCGGTTTCGCGGATGTGGGCCAAGAACTTGTTGCCCAAGCCTTCGCCCGTGCTGGCGCCAGCCACAAGGCCCGCGATGTCCACAAACTCCACAATCGCGGGCACCACGCGCTCTGGCTCCACAATAAGGCTGAGCTGATCCAAGCGGGGATCTGGCACCTCGACCACGCCGGTGTTCGGCTCGATGGTGCAAAAGGGGTAATTCTCAGCCGCAATGCCGGCTTTGGTCAGGGCGTTGAAAAGGGTGGATTTGCCAACGTTGGGCAAACCCACGATGCCGCATTTGAGGCTCATGGAAGGCTTTCGGTGATTCGGGAGATAACCTGCGATTTTAACGGCTGAGACTTCCAATCCCGGCCCCGCCTGCACTGGAGGACCCAAGACCTGCAAGGGCTGAGGCAACAGGGCTGGGCTTGATGGGAGGAAGCAGGTCCGCCACCTACAATGCAGCCATGGCAAACCCTCCCGATATTTGCATCCGTGGCGCAGGCATTGTGGGCCGCACTTTGGCCCTGTTGCTGGCCCGTGAACGGTTGCGCGTGGCGCTGGTCGACGCCCCCGCCAACACCTCCGGCCCCGATGTGCGGGCCTACTCGCTCAACGGCGCGGCACAGCGCCTGCTGCAAGACTTGCGCTGCTGGCCCGAAAGCCCGGCCGTCACACCCGTGCACCAAATGCAAATTTTTGGCGACCACGGCGGCGAATTGACCTTTGGCGCCCAGGCCATGGGCGCGAGTGAACTCAACTGGATGGTGGACGTGCCCGTGCTCGAAGCGCGCTTGGCCGCTGCCGTGCAGTTCCAGCCGCAGATTGAAGTGGTGTCCTCACCAGTGGCCGCACCATTGACAGTGATCTGTGAAGGCCGCGCCAGCCAGACCCGCGCCGAGCTGGGTGTGGCGTTTGACGTCACCGCTTACGAACAACACGCCGTGGCCACCCGCTTGCGCTGCGAACTGCCCCACCGCGGCGTGGCGCGGCAATGGTTCACTTGGGTACAGGTGCCCGGCAGGGCCGAAGCCCAAGCCGAAATTCTGGCCTTGCTGCCCCTGGGTGGAGAAGGCGGCCACGATGTGGCGCTGGTCTGGTCTGTGCATCCCCTGCGCGTGCGGCACTTGATGGGCTTGAGCGCCGAAGACTTTGCCACCGAACTGGGCCAAGCCTGTGGCTTGGCGCTAGGCCGCATGACGCTCACGGCCGAACGCGCCGTTTGGCCCTTGCAACTGGCCCGCGCCTCGCGCTGGATCGGCGAAATGCCCGGCACCACGAAACAGGCTTTTGCGCTGGCTGGCGACGCGGCCCACGCCCTGCACCCGCTGGCAGGCCAAGGCTTGAACGTGGGCCTGGCCGATGTGGCCGAGCTGGTGCGCGTGATCCAGGGCAAGGAATTTTGGCGTCCGTTGCACGACGCCAAGCTGCTGCGCCGCTACGAGCGTGCACGCCAGGCCGATGTGCAGGCCATGGGTTTTGTCACCGACGGCCTGCAGCGCCTGTTTGCCCAGCCCGGTCCGGTTTGGCAAAACCTGCGCAACTGGGGCATGCGCGGCTTTGACCGCAGCGGCCCCCTGAAGAACTGGATGACCCGCCAGGCCATGGGCCAGGACACGACCGCGTGAGCCCGACCCCTACACCGCCCCCGAAAGAGACCCCATGAAGTTTGTACGCCCCCTCTTGATCTCGCTGTTGGCCCTGGCCATCAGCCCGGTCTTTGCACAAGAAGCCACGATCCGCAAAAGCCTGAGTGAGCGCCTGCCCAACTTGCCCAAGATCGACGAGATCAGCAAAACCCCCATGAACGGCCTGTACGAAGTGCGCATGGGCAGCGACATCATGTACAGCGATGCCGATGGCAACTTCCTCGTCCAAGGCAACCTGATCGACGTCAAACAGCGACGCAACCTGACCGAAGAGCGTGTCGAAAAGCTCTCGGCCATCGCCTTTGACCAACTGCCCCTGAAGAACGCCTTCACCCAAGTGCGTGGCAACGGCAAACGCAAGCTGGTGGTGTTTGCCGACCCCAACTGCGGCTACTGCAAGCGCTTTGAGAAAGACCTGCAAAAACTCGACAACGTGACCATCCACCACGTGCTCTACCCCATCCTGGGCGAGGACTCCAAGGTCAAATCCAAAAACATCTGGTGCGCCAAAGACAAAGCCAAGAGCTGGAACGACTGGATGATCAACAACACCACACCGGCCAACGCCAGCTGCGACACAGCCGCGGTCGATGCCAACGTCGAATTCGGAAAAAAATACCGCATCACCGGCACACCCACCTTGTTCTTTGCCGATGGCACCCGTGTGCCCGGTGCCGTTCCAATCGCCCAAGTCGAAAAACTCCTGGCTGACATCAAATGACCCCCATCAAGCACACCGAAGACCCCACCTGGCGACTGATCCGTCGCCTGGGCTACGCAGGCCTCATCCCTTTTGTGTTTCTAGCCTTGTGTCTGTGGCTGGTTGGGCCTGATCTGCACCCCTATGTGGCGCTGACCATGCAAGGCTATGGCGCGGTGATCGTGTCGTTCTTGGGCGGCATCCACTGGGGCGTGGGCTTTCGCAATGCGCTGATCGAAACCAACGCACCGCGCATCCATTTCACCTGGGGCGTGGCCCCGTCCATCCTGGCTTGGGTGGGCGTGATGATGCCGGCTTTTGCGGGCCTGCCTTTGCTGGGCTTTACGCTGATTGGCTGCTACGTGATGGACCGCCGCACCTGGCCTGCCGCAGGCCTGGCACCTTGGTTGCCCATGCGTTTGCAGCTGACCATCGTGTCCAGCCTGAGCTGCTTCCTGGCCGCAGGAGCGACCTGAGCCCATGAACGCCTTGCACTACGCCGTGGAAGCGGCCGACCTGAATGCCCACCTGTTTCGTGTCACCCTGACCATCCCGCAACCGGCCGCCGAGCAGACCGTGTCGCTGCCGGTGTGGATTCCGGGCAGTTATCTGGTGCGCGAGTTTGCCAAGAACCTGCAAAACCTGCGGGCCCGACAAGGCCGACGCACAGCGGCCGTGGCGCAACAAGACAAATGCACATGGCAGATCAGCTGCCGCAAAGGCGAACCCTTGGTGCTGAGCTACGAGGTCTATGCCTTTGACAACTCGGTGCGCACCGCCTGGCTGGACAGCCAGCGGGGCTTTTTCAACGGCACCAGCCTGTGCCTGCGGGTGCACGGGCAAGAGCAGCAAGCTCACCACTTGCACATGCACGCGGTCAAGAGCCAGCCGAAGTGGCAAGCGGCAACGGGCCTGACACCGGTCAAGGTCGACAAGCGCGGCTTTGGCCTGTATGCCGCCACCGAGTACGACGAGCTGGTCGACTGCCCGGTGGAGCTGGGTGCGTTCTGGTCAGGCAGCTTCACGGCTTGCGGCATCCCGCACCGCTTTGTGGTGGCCGGGGCCATGCCCTCGTTTGACGGCAACCGACTGCTGGCCGACACGCAAAAAATTTGCGAAACCGAAATCCGTTTTTGGCACGGCACAGGCAAAACAGCCGGTCAAAAAGCCCCCTGCAAAAGCTACCTCTTCATGCTCAACGCCGTGCATGACGGCTATGGCGGCCTGGAGCACCGCAACAGCACCGCACTGATCTGCAACCGCAGCGACTTGCCCCGGCAAGGCGGCCCGCGCAGCAGCGAGGGCTACACCACACTGCTGGGCCTGATCAGCCACGAGTACTTCCACACCTGGAACGTCAAGCAGCTGCGCCCGGACGCCTTTGCCCGCTACGACTACAGCCAAGAAAACTACACCGGCTTGCTGTGGTTTTTTGAGGGCTTCACCAGCTACTACGACGACCTGCTGCTGCGCCGTGCAGGCCTGATCGATGACGCCACCTATTTGAAGTTGCTGAACAAGGCCATCAGCCAAGTGCAGCAAACCCCCGGCCGCCATGTGCAGACCGTGGCCCAGGCCAGTTACGACGCTTGGGTGAAGTACTACCGCCAGGACGAAAACACGCTCAACGCCACGGTGAGTTACTACACCAAGGGCTCGCTGGTCGCCCTGTGCCTGGACCTGTCTTTGCGCCAGACCGGTCACACGCTCGACGCCGTGATGCGTGGCCTCTACAAGCGTTGCAAGGCCGGTCCGATGCACGAGCAAGACCTGCTGGACGAGTTGCAAGCCCAAACCGGCCGCAGCTGGCAAGCCGAGATCGGCGCTTGGGTGCACAGCACAGCCGAACTGCCGGTGGCCAAACTGCTGGAGAGCCAAGGCATTCAGATCCATGTGGAATCCACCGGGTTTGGCGACCGCTTGGGCCTGCGCCACAGCGACAGTACCAGCGGGGTGCAGGTCAAAGCGGTGCTGCGCGGCAGCGCCGCAGAAGCTGCCGGCCTGGCCGCACGCGACGAATGGCTGGGCATCGAGGTCGGTGCCAAAGGCCTAGGCGGCAGCTGGCGCGTGAACAAACTGTCCGAAGTGCCTGAGCTCTTGGGCAAAGAGCGCAAGTTCACCGCCCTGGTCTCGCGCGACCGGCAACTGCTGCGCTTGCCCTTCACGGTGCCACAGCAAAGTTCCGTCTGGCGGCTCGAAGCCGCCAAAGACCGCACAGCCGCCTGGCCCGCAGCCTGAAAGGCGTCCTCATGTTTCGTGCATTTTTTGGCAGCAAACGCTGGTGGGTTTGGGCCTGGCTGGGCAGCGCCCTGATCTTGATGGGCACCTGGTACAAGGTGCAGCTGAGCGTACAGATCAACGACTGGTTTGGTGCGTTCTACGACTCGGTGCAAAAAGCCCTGAGCCAGCCCGGCTCGATCACCGAAGCGAGCTATCTGGGCTTGTTGCTGAGCTTCTTCCAGATCGCCGGCATCTTTGTGTTGGTGGCTGTGCTGCAAGAGTTCTTCTCCAAACACTTCGTGTTCCGCTGGCGCACGGCGATGAACGATTTCTACATCGCGCACTGGGCGCGTCTGCGGCAGATCGAAGGCGCTTCACAACGGGTTCAAGAAGACACCATGCGCTTTGCACGCCTGATGGAAACGCTGGGTCTGGGCCTGATGGACAGCTTGCTCACCTTGCTGGCTTTTTTGCCCATTTTGTGGACCCTGTCCGAGAAAGTCACCGCCCTGCCCTGGATCGGGCCGGTGCCGCATTCGCTGGTGTACGTGGCCTTGCTCTTCGCCATTTTTGGCACCGTGCTGCTGGCCGGCGTGGGCGGCAAATTGCCGGGCCTGGAATACGCCAACCAACGGGTGGAAGCGGCTTACCGCAAAGAACTGGTGATCGGTGAAGACGACGACACACGTGCTGCACCGCCCACGCTGCAAGACCTGTTCAAGGCTGTGCGCACCAACCACTTTCGCATGTACTTTCACTACATGTATTTCGACGCCGCCAAATGGAGCTACCTGCAAGCAGGCGTTCTGGTGCCTTACATCGCACTGGCCCCCAGCATCGTGGCAGGCGCCTTCACCTTGGGCGTGATGGAACAGATTGCCCGCGCGTTCTCGCAAGTGCAAGAGTCCTTCCAGTACCTGGTGCGCAGCTGGTCCAGCATCGTGGAGCTGGTGTCGGTGTTCAAGCGTTTGCGGGCTTTTGAAAAAGCCCTGTAGGAGCCCAACTGCGTTGGGCGATTGGGGTTAAACCCGTGGGCCGGGTCGCGCTCAGGATCTGCCCTCACCAAAGAAAAATCCCGAGCGGCTCTGCCGATCGGGGTTTTTCTTTGAGCGCTGCAGGATTTACTTGTTGCGCAAATCCACCACGCGTTTGGCCTTGCCCTGGCTGCGCTCCACGCCGCCTTCGGCCTTGAGCTCAATGTCCACGCTGGAGCCGATGTAGACCTTGATCTCGTGCTGCAGCATTTTGGCCGCTGCTCGCGCTTCGATGCCATCGGGGGCCACGCCAGGCTTGGTCTCGATCAGCACCTTCAGGTTGTCCATCGGGCCTTCGCGGGTCAGCACGCACTGGTAGTGCGGGGCCAACTCGTCACGCTTCAAGATCAGTTCTTCAATCTGACTGGGGAACACGTTCACGCCTCGAATGATCATCATGTCGTCGCTGCGGCCCGTGATCTTTTCCATGCGGCGCATGGTGCGAGCGGTGCCAGGCAGCAGGCGCGTCAGGTCACGCGTGCGGTAGCGGATGATGGGCAGCGCTTCTTTGGTCAGGCTGGTGAACACCAGCTCGCCCATCTCGCCGTCGGCCACGGGCTCGCCGGTTTCGGGGTTGATGATCTCGGGGTAGAAATGGTCTTCCCAGATGGTCGGGCCGTCTTTGGTCTCGATGCATTCACTGGCCACGCCCGGGCCCATGACTTCCGACAAGCCGTAGATGTCGACCGCGTCAATGGCCATGCGCTTTTCGATGGCGGCACGCATGTCGTTGGTCCACGGCTCAGCGCCAAAGATACCGATGCGCAGCGAGCTGGTCTTGGGGTCAATGCCTTGACGCTCAAACTCGTCGGCAATGGCCAGCATGTAGCTGGGCGTGACCATGATGATGTTGGACTTGAAATCCTGGATCAGCTGGACCTGGCGCTCGGTCTGGCCGCCGCCAAAAGGCACCACCGTCAGGCCCAGTTTTTCTGCACCGTAGTGCGCACCCATGCCGCCAGTGAACAGGCCGTAGCCGTAGCTGATGTGCACCATGTCGCCAGGCTTGGCACCGCCTGCACGGATGCTGCGGGCCACCACGGTGGACCAGGTGTCGATGTCTTTGAGGGTGTAGCCCACCACCGTGGGTTTGCCGGTGGTACCGCTGGACGCGTGGATGCGGGCGCAGTTCTCGCGTGGCACGGCGAACATGCCAAAGGGATAGCTGTCGCGCAGGTCAGACTTGGTGGTGAAAGGGAACTTGGCGATGTCGCTCAGGCTTTTGCAATCGTCGGGGTGAACGCCAGCGGCGTCGAACTTGGCGCGGTATACCGGCGAATTGGCATAAGCGTGATGCAAGGTTTGTTGCAAGCGCTTGAGCTGCAGGCTGCGCAGCTCGTCGATGCTGGCTTTTTCAATCGGCTCGAGGGGGAAGGCTTTTTGACTCATTCAATACTCCACTGATTCTGGTGAGGACAGCTCGATCAGCCCGTCCCGCAGTTGATTCATTCCGGCACCACAGAGCCCGGGATCTGCGCACTCTTGCCGCGGAACATGGCCATCACTTCGCCGTTTTGGTTCGTGACTTTCATGTCATAGATGCCGTGGCGGCCGCTCAGCGTCTGCTCGATGCCTTCGCAGGTCAGCACATCGCCCAGCTTGCCGGGTTTGAGAAACTCGATGCTGCAACCGGCGGCCACCGCGTTCTTGTTGTAACTGTTGCAGGCAAAGGCGAAGGTCGAATCGGCCAGCGTGAAGATGAAGCCGCCGTGGCAAATCTTGTGGCCATTGAGGTGCAGTTCCTGAACCACCATGCGCATCACAGCGCGGCCTGGCTCGCAGGCCAGCAGTTCCATGCCCATGGTGTCTTTGGAAGCCACGTCCACCGCGAACATGGTCTCGCCCACCAAGCGGGCCAAGGCTTTGGGATCGGCTGTGCTCATCATTCGCCTTTGAATTGCGCAGGGCGTTTTTCGAGGAAGGCTTGCACCCCTTCGAAATAATCGTGCGTGCGACCCAAGGCCGATTGGGTGTCGCGCTCTTCGTCCAGGTGCTGCGAGAGCGTGCGTGTGGTGGCCGACTGTAACAAAGCCCGGGTGGCCACCAAAGCCTTGGTGGGCATGCCCGCCAGCCGTTCGGCCATGGCCAGCGCGGCGGCCAAGGCGTCGTCGGCCACATCCCAAATCATGCCCCAGTCTTTGGCCTGCTGGGCGCTGAGCTTGTCGCCGGTCATGGCCAGGGCCATGGCGCGGGCCAAGCCCAAACGCTCCACCAACAACCAGCTGCCGCCCGCATCGGGAATCAGGCCGATCTTGCTGAAGGCCTGGATGAAGCTGGCACCGGGCGCCGCGATCGCGATGTCGCAGGCCATCACCATCGACGCACCCGCCCCGGCAGCCACGCCATTGACCGCCGCAATGGTCGGCATGCGCAGCGACTGCAAACGGCGCGTGCTGGGGTTGAACGCTTGGTCGATGATGGGGCCGGGATCGGCACGTTCAACGCGGTTAGGGCCCGGGGTGAAATCGAAGTCCGACAAATCGGCCCCTGCGCAGAAGCCACGCCCTGCGCCCGTGATGACGGCGGCGCGGATGGCGGGGTTGGCTTCGGCCTGGTCCAGCGCCGCCCACAGGTCGT
>JBEEJQ010000037.1:0-18528 GCA_041169105.1 Pseudomonadota bacterium
TCAAGGCCGACGCCGTGCTGGTCAACAAGCTGCACAGCCTGCCCAACGTGACGGTGCACACCAACGCCCAGACCACCGAGATCACCGGCGACGGCAGCAAGGTCAACGGCATCCGTTACAAGGACCGTGCGACCGGCACCGAGCATCATGTCGAATTGGCGGGTGTGTTCGTGCAAATTGGCTTGGTGCCCAACACCGAGTTCTTGAAGGGCACGGTCGAGCTGTCCAAGTTTGGCGAGATCGTGGTGGACGCCAAGGGCCACACCAATGTGCCCGGCGTGTTTGCCGCAGGTGACTGCACCACCGTGCCTTACAAGCAGATCGTGATCGCCGCAGGCGAGGGCGCCAAGGCTGCGCTGAGCGCTTTTGACCACCTGATCCGTTCCTGATTGTTCAGGTGCGCTAAACGAAAACCGGACTGCTTGCAGTCCGGTTTTTTGTTTTCAGCCGTAGGTCGGAGCTTCAGCTCCGACGTTGGCGGTTCAGCACAAGCCCCACGTCGGGGCTGAAGCCACCGACCTACGGGATACGGGAGGCATCTGCAGGTCGGTACCTTCAGGTCCGACGTTGTGGGCTTCGGCACAGACTACTTCGTCAAAATCAACTTGCCTTGCCGGGTGGTTTGCAAACGGTAAATCTCGCCCAAATGGCGGATCAGCACCGACGATTGATCGGCCAGCAAATCGTGGCTTTCCACGGTGCGTGGGCCTGGGGTGGGGCTGGACGCAGCGGCAGTCACCGCTGTGCCCGGTACAGGCGTTTGTCCTTGCGCGGTGCTTGGGGGGCCATCGCCCGGCTTGTTCATCGCTTGCCGCCTTCGGTCACAAAACCGATCTTGGTCAGGCCTGAGCGCTGTGCAGCCGTCATGGCCTGGGCCACATGCTCATAGGGCACCTTCTTGTCGCCACGGATGTACAGCTGGGGCTGCGGGTCCTTGGCGGCTTGCTCGCGCAGGGCGTCTTCCAGGGCATCGGCCGCAATCGCTTGCTTGCCCAAAAAGAACTGGCCCTGTGCATCGACGGCCAATTGCAGGTTGTCGGGCGGTGTCTTGTCGCGGGTGCTGCTGGCGCGGGGCAATTCGACCTTGACCGCGTGCTGCACCACCGGGATGGTGATGATGAAGATGATCAAGAGCACCAGCATGACGTCCACCAGGGGCGTCATGTTGATCTCGTTCATGACTTCGTCCTGGTCTTCATGGGCTTCAAACGCCATGCTGGCCTCCGTGGTGGTGCGTCACGCGGGTGCCGGTCACGTAATAGGCGTGCAAGTCGTGCGCAAAGCGGTTCATGCGGGCGATGATGAATTTGTTGCCACGCACCAGCGCGTTGTAGCCCAGCACGGCCGGAATGGCCACGGCCAGACCCAGCGCGGTCATGATCAGGGTCTCGCCAATGGGGCCGGCCACCGCGTCGATGCTGGCGTTGCCGGTGGCACCGATGGACACCAGCGCATGGTAGATGCCCCAGACGGTGCCAAACAGGCCCACAAAGGGCGCGGTCGAGCCGATGGACGCCAGAATGGCCAGGCCGTTTTGCAGGCGGCTGGTGTTGTCGTCAATGCAGTTGCGCAGGCTGCGGGTGACCCAGTCGCTGATGTCCAGGCGGTCGTGCAACTGCTTTTGCGCGGCCTGGTGGTGCTCGGTGGCTTCCTGGCCCACTTGGGCGAGGGTGTGAAACAGGTTGTGCGGGCGCTGGCTGAGCACGGCCAGGCCTTCGGCCAGACTGGTGGTGTGCCAGAACTGTTCGCTGCCCAGCGCGCTTTGTTTGTGCCGCCAGACGTCCAGCGCCTTGAGCACGATGACGATCCAGCTGACCACCGACATGCCCACCAGGGCGATGAGGATCAGGCGCGTGACGATGTCGCCCTGTGTCCAAATATGTGAGAGACCAAAAGAAGTGGGCATGAAAAAAAACTCCTGTGAATACGAATACGAATACGAATACGAAAGCGAAGGCGGCGCTGGATCAGTCCAGCACAAAACGGATCGGGACGTTGAACCACATGGCTTCGGGCACACCGGCGCGCTTGCCGGGCACATAGCGCCAGCGTTGCACGGTGGCCAGTGCCGCTTCGTCCAGGCGGCTGTAACCGCTGCTGGTGCGGATCTCGGCTTTTTCGGCGCGGCCCTCGGTGTTGATGAACACACGCAGCACCGCCGTGCCTTGCTCGCCCATGCGACGGCTCATGCCCGGGTACACGGGGGCGGGGTTGTTGAGGTAGTCCGCATCGCTGGAGGGCAAGACCACGGCGGCCGGTGCGGCGCTGGCCGTGCTGGGGCGCTGGTTGCCTGCGGGTGCTGCCGCCGCTGGCGTGGCGGCTGGCGCAGGCACGGTGGGCGCAGCCGCCGTCGGTGCGGCGCTGCTGACGACCGGTGTGGGCGTCGGGGTGGGCGTGGGTGTCAGGGGGGGAGGCGTGGGTGTGCGCGGCTGGGGCAGCGTTTTCGGCTGCGCTTGGGGCAGCGGTGCTGGTGCTGCAGGGGCGGCCGGTGCATCGGTGATGACGTTGGCCATGATCAGGTGCTCGGTCTCGCCGCCGGGCACGGTGGTGCTGAGCAGGCCGGTGGCGATCAGCCAGATCAGGCCCGCATGGGCGAGCACCACCCCGGCCGTCACACGCCAGGTGCGGTGTTTCAAAAAGCGCAATGCGCTGGTGGGCTCGGGTGCGAGGTGCATGGGGTTCACATGACAGGAAGGGCAGGGAGCGCTTGCAGGTGGCCGCGCGTGATGGCCTGCGGCGTGGGGCAGCCGCACAAGGCGAGGGTCATTTCAAATTCATCGCGCATCAGGCGCAGGACATGGGCCACGCCCCGTGCGCCGGCATGCGCCAGGCCATACAGGGCCGGGCGGCCGATCAAAGCCGCATCGGCTCCCAGCGCCAGCGCCTTGAACAGGTCGGTGCCACGGCGTATGCCGCCGTCCACCAGCACCGCGCCACCCAGGGGCCGGACCACGTCAGCAATGGCGGGCAGCAGTTCGGCCGTGGCAGGCAGGGTGTCCAGCACGCGCCCGCCGTGGTTGCTCACGACCACGCCCGCAGCGCCAAGGACCATGGCCTGGCGGGCGTCCTCAGGGTGGGTGATGCCTTTGAGCAGCACAGGCAAGCGGGTGTGTTCGATCAACCATGGCACATCGCTCCAGGTGGGGGCTTGCGCGGCCAGACCGGCGCACAAACCGTTGTCGCCAGCGCTGGGTGTGGCGGCTGGCCAGTGCGGTGTGCGGATGCCTTCGGGCCAAGCCATGCCGTGGCGGCGTTCGCGGTCGCGCACGCCTTGCAGTGGGGCATCCACCGTCAGCACCAGCGCTTCGTAGCCTGTGGCTTCCACTTGGCCGAGCAGATCGAGCAGGGCCCCCCGGTCATTCAGCCCATACAGCTGGAACCACAAAGGCCCCCGGTCTTTTTCGGCAACAACCAGACGGGCCACCTCGGACAAGTCGGTGCTGGTCTGGTGCGACAAGACCATGCCGCAGCCTTGCGCGGCCGCTGCCAGCGCCATGCCAGATTCGCCATCGGCATGCGCCCAGCGCTGGGTGGCCATGGGCGCGACCAGCAAGGGCATGGGCCAAGTTTGGCCCAGCAGCTGGCAGCGGGTGTGCCCGCCGCGCAGGTCTTGCAGCACGCGGGGTGACAGGCCCAGGTTTTGCCAGGCCTGCACGTTGCGGCGCAGGGTGATCTCGTCGGCTGCACCGCCGCTGAAATACGCCCAGGCAGCATCCGACATGGCCGCTTGCGCGGCGCGTTCGTGGTCGTGCAGGTTGACGATGGGCGTGCTCATGCAGCTCAGGCTCAGGTGTTGGCCCATTGGCGCAAGAGGTTGTGATAGACCCCGGTCAGCGCGGTGGTTTCTTCGGTCTCGCCCAGCTGCGCACGCAGCTTGAGCAGGTTCATGTCCAGGTCAAACAGGATGCGCCGCTGCTCGTCGCTGCGCACCATGCTCTCGATCCAGAAGAAGCTGGCCACGCGCACGCCGCGTGTGACCGGCGTCACCTGGTGCACGCTGGTGCCGGGGTAGAGCACCGCATCGCCTGCCGCCAGCTTGACGCCACGGCTGCCGTAGGTGTCTTGCACCAGCAACTCGCCCCCTTCGTAGTCGGCCGGGTCCGACAGGAACACGGTGCACGAGACATCGGTGCGCACCCATTCCTGTGTGCTGGCAGAGCGCAGCACGGCCCCATCGACGTGCGGGCCATAAAAGTTGCTCTCGCCACCATAGCGGTTGAACAAGGGGTTGTAGATCTTGCGCGGCAGAGCTGCCGACAAGAACAAGGGCTCACGCTGCAAGGCCGTCAGGATCAAGACCTGCAGACTGTGCGCCGCAGCGCTGGTTTGCGAGAGTTGCTGGTTGTTCTTTTGCGTCAAGGCTTGCGCGCCCGCGCTGCTGCGCCCGTCGATCCACGGGGCATCCTCACCCAGCAAGGACTGGGCGGTTTGGAGTTCTTGTGGGGTCAACAGGTTTTTCAGGGGCAGCAGCATGGGGCTTCCTCAGAACAGGGTCTTCATGCTGAGTTCCACACGGCGGGCCGTGCCAGGGATGTAGAACGATGAATAGACCTGGTCGATGTAGAGCTTGTTGCTCAGGTTGGAGACGTTCAGCTTGAGCACGGTGTTGTCAGACACGGTGTGCTCGACCATGGCGTCCACGGTGGTGAAGGCCGCGGTGTGGATGGTGGCGTTGATCAAGGGGGTTTGTTGGCCACGGTAATTCAGGCCCGCGCCCACGCGCCACATGGGGGCCACGCGGTAGGTGCTCCACAAGCTGGCGCTGTGCTCGGGTGTCAGGCCCGGGCGGTCGCCTTGTTTCATGTTGCCCGTCGCGCTGCTCACGTCGATGCGTGCTTTGGGAATCCAAGTGTGGTTGTAAAACATTTCCCAAGCCGGTGAGAGGCGTCCTGCAAAGTTCAACTCCAGACCTGTGGCATGGCGTTTGCCGGACAACAGGAACTGGTTGGTCGCCGAGTCCACATCGGTGTTGCGCTCGTTGTATTTTTCGGAGTGGAAGAAAGCCAGGCCCAGCAGGGACTTGCCTTCAAACAACTCCCACTTGCCACCGACTTCAAAGTTGCGGCTTTTCTCAGGCGGCGTGTTGAGGGTGGTCAGGTTGGCATTGGGCTTGAGGCTTTGTGGATTGCCCTGAAGCGTCAGAGGCGCCAAAGACGTGCCCACGCCATACAGGTAGGTGTCACCCGAGGTGTTGTAAGACGTGCCCCACGAGGTGTAGTAAGTGCTGTTGGTGTTGGGCTGCCACAGCGCGCCAATGCGCGGGCTGGCCAGCGTTTTGCTCAGATCGACGCTGTAGCCCTGCGCATCGGTGTAGGTGGTCGAGAAGTGCTCCACACGCAAACCGCCTTGGAGTTTGATCTCATCGGTCCATCGCACGGTGTCTTGCACATAGGTGCCCAGGTTCTGGGATTTGAACGACATGGTGGGGGCCAAGACGCGGCTGTCGGTGATGCCCACGCCATTGTTGGGTGTGCCCACGAGGGTGTCTGCGTAGGGTGTGGGCAGACCTGTGGTGGCGCTGTTGTTGCGGCGGGCGTTCTCGTGGTTGACGTCAACACCTGCAATCAGGCTGTGCTGAAGACCCAAGGCTTGAAATTTGCTGCTGTAGTCGCTTTGGGCTTGCAACACATCGCTGTCGCCAAAGCGGGCTTTGGGGCTGCGCTTGAGCACGGTGCTGTCGTTCAAGTCGGAGAGCTGCGTCAAGCTTTTGAAGCCCACTTGCGTGCCCAAGAGATCGCGGCTGTATTGGCCGTAACGAAGGGTGGTTTTGAGTTCGCTGTCCTGGTCAAAGCGGTGTTTGTGTGACAGCGTGCCGTGTGTGGTGTCGGTGCGTAAATGGTCGCTGGCCATGCCATAGAAATTTTTGGCGTTCAGCACCGGAACCAAAGTGCCTTTCGTGTTGGCACCCGAGCCGCCGTTGGTAGATGTGCCGTTGTCCACCATCCAGGGGTGGCTGTACAAAGGACGGCCATCGGTTTCCAGGTGGTACAGGCTGGCCGTGAATTCATCACGCTCGCCAATGCCCCAGCGGTAGCTGGCTGCAGCGCCTTTTTTGTCCACCGCCGCGCCCCAGTTGTCGGCTTTGTGCACCACGGCGTTGATGCGCAGGGCCGAGTCTTCGCCGGTCTGCTTGTTGAAGTCACCCGTCAGCCGGCGTGCGTTGCCGTTGCCCACGGTGAGGTTGACTTCGTTTTGGTCCATCAAAAAGGGTTGTTTGTTGACCTGGTTGACCACGCCGCCTGTCGAGCCTTTGCCAAACAACATCGAGGCCGAGCCCTTGAGCACTTCGACGCGGTCCAGGTTAAAGGTGTCGCGCTCGATCAGGGGCGCATCGCGCAGGCCGTCTACATAAATGTCACCGGCTTGTTGCAGCGAAAAGCCGCGCATGCGCACATCTTCTTCACCGGTTTCGCCGGCCAAAAAGGTCACGCCCGAGGTGGTCTTGAGCACCTCGCGCAGGTCGTCCAGATTGCGGTCGTTCATGAGCTTTTCGGTCATGACGGTGACGGTCTGGGGAATGTCCTTCAAGGCCTGATCGCCTTTGGCGATGCCGCTTTTCTTGACCAGCAAGCTCTCTTTGGCCTGGGTGGGCGATTCCTGTTTGTCGCGCACGGTCACGGTTTTGAGGGTGCCTTCTGCGTTGGCTTCTTGCGCGGTGGCGGTTTGAGGGCTGCTCAAGGAGCCCGCCAGCATCAGGGCCGCCAAAGGCAGCAATGTGGCCGTTGGCAAGGTGTTTGGGGCGTGATCGTGTCTTTGAGTCATGGTGATGCGAGACATTGAGTAAAAAGAAATGGCAAAACGGATTTGCCGACAAGTTCAATGGCTGGCTATCACCACCCGGGCGGGTGCCCGGTGTGAATGGCTGGCTGTTGTGTCAGGGGCGGCTGTACCGCTGCCCGTGTCGGACCTGAAGGTGCCGACCTACTGAGATGCATTTGCAGGCCGGTGGCTTCGGCCCCGACATGTGGTCTTTGACGAAGCGCGTCTTACTTGAAGCCCACGCGGTCGAGCATTTGCTGGACTTTGACCTGGTTCATGCCGACGGCGCTGATCGGGATCAGCTCGCTTTTGAAACTGCCGCCCGTCATGGACTTGAGCGCCGGGTTGTCAAAGCTCACACCTTTGGCCACGGGCCACTCGTTGTTGCCGTTGGCAAAGTGGTTTTGTGCGCTGGGGCTGGCCAGGTATTCCAGAAACTTGATGGCGTTGTCGCCGTTTTTGGCGTAGCGGGCCACTGCGCCGCCTGCCACGTTGACATGGGTGCCCCAGCTCGATTGGTTGGGGAACACCACGCCGATTTTCTCGGTCACGGCTTTGTCGGCCGGGTTGGTCGAGCGCATCAGGCGGGCCAGGTAATAGGTGTTGGTCACGGCCACACCGCATTCGCCAGCGGCAACGCCCTTGATCTGGTCGGTGTCACCGCCCTTGGGGCTGCGGGCCATGTTGTCCACCAGGCCTTTGAGCCAGGCTTCGGTTTTTTCTGCGCCCAGGTGTTCGGTCATCGCGCCAAACAAGCTCAGGTTGTAGGGGTGCGAGCCCGAGCGGATGCACAAAGCGCCCTTGAGCTTGGGGTCGGCGAGCTTTTCGTAGCTGTCCACATCGGATTTTTTGAATTTGAGCTTGTCATAGACCACCACGCGGGCGCGGGTGGACAGGCCAAACCAGGCGGTGCCCCCGTTGTCTGCGGTCTTGGCACGCAGGTTGGCAGGGACGGCGTCTTCCAACAGTTTGGATTTGATGGGCAGAAAAAGGCCATCGACCTCAGCCCGCCACAGGCGGGCAGCGTCCACCAGCAAAATCACGTCCGCAGGGGAGGCGGCGCCTTCGGCTTTCAGACGGGCGAGAATACCGGCATCGTCGGCATCGACGCGGTTGATCTTGATGCCGGTGGCTTTGGTGAAGTCGCTGTACAGCGCTTCATCGGTGGGGTAGTGGCGTGCCGAATAGATGTTGACCACTTTGTCCTCAGCGCAAGCCAGGGATGAGGCGATCAGGCAAGAGACGGCGATGGAAGCAGACAGGAGGCGCATGGCGATGCTCTCGGACTTTGTTTCAATGCGAGAATTCTATCTCAAATGCGAATCATTATCAATAACTTTTTAAAATCGGGGAAAAGATGAAGAACAAGAAGACCACGCTGCGCCGCATGGGGATGGGCAGCGGATGGCTCTGGGCCTTGGTGTTGAGCGGCTGCGCCAGCGTGGCGCCGGTGCCCGTAGCGGTGACCCCCGAAGCGCCGACCAGCCCGCCCGTGGTCAATCCGCCCGTGACCGTGGTCCAGCCTGCGCCGATTCGACGGCCGGTGCATTTGGGCCTGGCGCTTGGCGGTGGCGCGGCGCGGGGGTTTGCCCATGTGGGCGTGATCCAGGTGCTGGAAGAGGCGGGCCTCAAGCCCAGCCATGTCGTGGGCACATCGGCCGGTTCTTTGGTGGCTGCGCTGTACGCCAGCGGCAAAACCGTGCCGGAGCTGCGCAAGGCCGCCGAAACCATGGAGGAGGCCGAAATCACCGACTGGATGGTGCCCTTGCTCAACCGGGGCGCGCTGCGCGGTGAAGCCTTGGCCAAATACGTCAACACCCAGGTGGGCGGTCGTACCTTGGAACAGATGAAGATTCCACTGGGCATTGTGGCCACCGACTTGCGCAGCGGCGAAGCGATCACCTTCCGCCGGGGCAACACCGGCTCGGCCGTGCGGGCTTCCAGCGCGGTGCCCGCAGTGTTTCAGCCGGTGCGCATTGGCGAGCGCGAGTATGTGGACGGCGGTCTCGTCGCGCCCGTGCCTGTGCACCAGGCTCGCCAAATGGGGGCCAATTTTGTGGTGGCGGTGGACATTTCCAGCGACCCCGAAGGCAACCCCGCCGATGACACCTTTCAGATCCTGATGCAGACCTTCACCATCATGGGCAAGAGCATCAACACCTTGGCGCTGAAAGAAGCCGACATCGTCATCCGGCCTGCGCTGACCGGCGTCAAAAGCGCGGACTTCAGCGCCCGTCGCCGCTCCATCGAGGCGGGCCGTGTGGCCATGCTGGCGCAGTTGCCCAAGCTCAAAGAGCGGTTGGCGGCCTTTGAAGCGGGGCGCTGAGCCTCGGCCAGGTTGGACAACAGGCCATAAAAAAAGGGCTGATCTTGCGATCAGCCCTTGAAGGGATCCCTGTTTCCCAGATGAAATTCAAAAGGATCCGAGGAGACAACTTGCAAATCAAGCGGCAAGTCCTTGCAAAACCGGCCGCCTGTGAAAAATCACTTCTTCTTGCCAGCTTTGGGAGCAGCCGTGGCGACAGCGGCCAGATTGGACTCGGCCAAGTCGGTGGCTTGCTTGACGGCTTTTTGAACGGATTCAAAAGCGTTGTTGGCCGCTTGCACAGCGCCCTTCATCATGGCCACAGCTTGCTCGGAGCCGGCTGGGGCGTTTTGAGCGGCGCTGTCCACCAAAGAGGCGAACTGCTTTTGGGCGGCAGCGGCTTGGGCTTCGAAGGCCTTGGTGAATTCGCCACCGGTGCCGGAAGCGATGTCGTACAGGTGACGGCTGTAAGCAGCGGTCTTTTCAGCCAAAGGCTGGAACAGGTTGGCTTGCATGGCCAGCAGTTCTTGGGCGTCTTTCACGCTCAGAGCGGCTTGGGTGTTGCTGGCGGACTCGTCCAAAGCGGCTTTGGCAGCAGTCAGGTTCAGCTCGACCAGTTTTTCCACGCCTTCGAAAGCTTTGGCGGTCAGGCCAAACAGGGTTTCCACATTGGCTTTGTGCGAGGCGACGATTTGTTCAGCGGTCATCATGAGAATCTCCAAAAAAGGTTTCAAAGGGACTGCGCCGAAACTGGCCGGGGCCGTACAACTTTGTTGCAGTGCAGCATGGTTTGAATTTTAGGGTTTGCCCGAGGCTTTGCAAGGGGTTCAGGCCACATGGCGCACAGTTTAGAGAGCGTTTTCTAGAATTGCCCCATCCCCATTGGACCCGCATGCACGCTTATTACGCCGATCACTTTGTCTTGCCCCTGCCCGAAGGCCACCGCTTTCCGATGCGCAAGTACAGCCGCCTGAGGGACCGGCTCACGCAGGAGCTGCCCGGTGTGCTGATGCGCGAAGCCCCTGCGGCCAGCGACGGCGAGCTGGCGCTGGTGCACACCCCGGCCTACATCCAGGGCGTGGCCAAGGGCAGTCTGGATGCGGCGGTGCAGCGCGAAATCGGCTTTCCGTGGAGCCCCGCCATGGCCGAGCGGGCCCGCCGCTCGGTGGGGGCCAGTGTGGCTGCGGCCCGCGATGCGCTGGTCCAAGGCGTGGCCGGCAATCTGGCCGGGGGCACCCACCACGCCTATGCCGACAAAGGCGGGGGCTTTTGTGTGTTCAACGACATCGCGGTCACCGCCCGGCTGATGCAGGCCGAAGCCTGGCGACTGCACCGGCAGAAGATGAATGTGGCGGTCATTGACCTGGATGTGCACCAGGGCAACGGCACAGCGGCCATTTTTGCCAAAGACCCCAGCGTGTTCACCCTGTCGCTGCATGGCGACAAGAACTTTCCTTTTCGCAAAGAGCCCAGCGATCTGGACGTGGGCTTGCCCGATGGCTGCACCGATGAGCCCTATCTGGAAGCGCTGCACCAGGCCTTGCAGACCCTGCAGGACCGGTTTGATCCGCACCTGGTGATTTACCTGGCCGGGGCCGACCCACACGAGGGCGACCGCTTGGGCCGCTTGAAGCTCACGGCCGACGGCATGCAGGCGCGTGACCGTGTGGTCATGGACTGGGCCTGGCAGCGGCGCTTGCCGGTGGTGTTGTGCATGGGCGGGGGTTATGGCCATGACATCGAGACCACGGTACAGGTGCAAATGCAGACCTGGCAAGTGGCCTTGGGCTATTGGCAACGCTGGCACAATCTCAGGCGATGAACACGCCTGCCAAACCTCAGCCCGAAAGCCGCGAAGCCTACAAAGCGTTTCGCGCCATCACCACCCGCTGGATGGACAACGACGTTTATGGCCACGTGAACAACGTCGTGTATTACAGCTGGTTCGACACCGCCGTGAACGCGACCTTGATCGAACAAGGCGTGCTCGACATCCACGGCGGCAGCACCATTGGCCTGGTCATTGAGACCCAGTGCAACTACTTTGCGCCGCTGGCTTTTCCACAAACCATCGACGCGGGCATCCGTGTGGCCAAGCTGGGCACATCGAGCGTGCGTTACGAGGTGGGCTTGTTCGCGCAGGGCGAGCCCCTGTGTGCCGCCAAAGGCCATTTTGTGCACGTGTACGTGGACCGCGAAACGCGCCGCCCCGTGCCCTTGCCCCCCGCATTGAAAGCCTATCTGGAGACCTTGACATGAGCATCCCCCATATTGACAAACAAGTCAGCGCCCGCGTGAGCGATGCGGCCAGCGTGGACACCGCCATCCTGAGCCGTTTTTCGGCCCGCGCTTATTTGCCTCAAGCGGTCGAACGCAGCGTGCTTGAAGAAGTGCTGCAAGTGGCGGCCCGCGCCCCCAGCGGCACCAACACCCAGCCCTGGAAGGTCTATGTGCTGCAAGGTGCCAAGCGCGATGAACTGGTCGCCAAGACCTGTGCCGCACACGACGCCATCAGCGCCAACCCCGCTTTGGCCGCTGAATACGCCGAGGTCTACGACTACTACCCAGAAAAATGGGTCAGCCCCTACATCGACCGCCGCCGCGAATGCGGCTTTGGCCTGTACGGCGTGCTGGGCATCGGCAAGGGCGACAAAGACCGCATGCACGCGCAGCACCAGCAGAACTTCCGCTTTTTCGACGCACCCGTGGGCCTGATCTTCACCATCGACAAAGTCATGGGCCGGGGCAGCTTGCTCGACTACGGTATGTTCTTGCAGTCCATCATGGTGGCCGCCCGTGCGCGGGGCTTGCACACCTGCCCTCAAGCGGCCTGGAACAACTTCAGCAAGATCATCTTGCCCCATGTGGGCGCAGGCGAAAACGAGATGGTCGTTTGTGGCATGGCGCTGGGCTATGCCGACGAATCGGCCCTGGTCAACACCTTCCAGACCACCCGCGTGAACGCGCAGGACTTCACCCACTGGGTGGCGTGAGTCGGTAGTCTGAGAGCAAAGGGGCTGGTTTGGGTCTGGACAGTTTGGCGCTTCAACTGCTCAACGGGCTGAGCCACGCCACCACGCTGTTTCTCATGGCTTCCGGGCTGACGCTGATTTTTGGCGTCACCCGCATCGTCAATTTTGCGCACGGCAGTTTCTTCATGCTCGGGGCGCTGGTCTCGGCCCATGCGGTGACCCGCTGGTGGCCAGTCTTGGCCGATTCGGCAGGGGGCTATGCCGGGGCCATGCTGCTCGGGGCTGCGGTGGCGGCGCTGCTGGGGGCGCTGGCCGAATTCGCCTTGCTGCGCCGCATGCGCCAGGCCCCGGAGCTTTACCAATTGGTGGCCACCTTTGGCCTGACGCTGGCGCTGCACGACGCGATGCGCTGGTTCTTCGGCCCCGACGAGGTGTTTGCGCCGCGCTTTCCGGGCCTCAAGGGTGCGGTGGCGTTGGGCGAGGCGTACTTCCCGACCTGGCAACTTTTCACGCTGGTGCTCGGCCCCTTGGTTTGGTGGGGCTTGCATGCGCTGCTGACCCGCACGCTGTGGGGCAAGCAGGTCAAGGCCGCCACGCAAGACCGCGACATGCTGGACGCACTGGGCGTCAAGCCCGCGCCGCTGATGCTGGGCGTGGTCATGCTCGGCTGTGCGCTGGCGGGGCTGGCCGGTGCTTTGCAGCTGCCGCGTGAGCCGGCCAATTTGCAGATGGATGTGAGCGTGGTGGTGGAGACTTTTGTGGTCGTGGTCACCGGTGGTCTGGGCAGCGTGGGCGGGGCCTTTGCGGCGGCGGTGTTGATTGGCGTGATCCACGCGCTGGGCGTGGCCTGGGTGCCGCAAGCGACCTTGGTGCTGGTGTTTTTGACCATGGCCGTGGTCTTGGTGCTGCGCCCACAGGGCTTGGGCGGCGCGGCGGTGGCGACCACGCAACGCGAGGCGGTGCCTGTTTTCTCAGCGGCCCCGCAGGGTGCGCTGCGCTGGCTTTGGCCTGCGCTGGTGGCGGCGGTGCTGGCTTGGGCGCTGGGGCAGGGCGACTACAGCCGCAGCCTGACCGAAGACCTGTTGGTCATGCTGCTCTTGGGCTTGAGTTTGCAAGTGATGATGGCGCTGGGCGGGCTGGTGAGCTTTGGCCATGCGGCTTTTTTTGCGCTGGGCGCTTACGGCGCGGCGCTGGTGCATGTGCAGTGGGGCTGGGCTTTGCTGCCCGCACTGGCGGCAGGCATGGCGCTGGCGCTGGCTGTGGCGGCGGTGTTTGGCCTGGTGCTGGTGCGCATGAGTGGGGTCTACCTGGCCATGTTGTCGCTGGCGCTGGCGCAAGTCATCTGGGCCGGGGCCAGCCAGTGGGTGGCCCTGACGGGGGGCGACAACGGCCTGATTGGGCTCACCTTGATCGCACCCGAGTCGCGTGCAGTTTTTGACGCGGCGCTGCTGGCGGGCGTGCTGGCGGCCGTCGCCATGTTGGGCCGCTGGAGCGTGTCCAGCCGGGGCGCGGCTTTGCAGGCTTTGCGCGATGCGCCTTTGCGTGCAGCCGCCAGTGGCTTGCCGGTCAACCGTTTGCGCTACCAGGTGTTTGTGCTGAGTGCGGCTTTGGCCGGGCTGGCTGGCGGCTTGTGGGCGGCCATCAAGGGCGCGGTGTTTCCGTCGGTGGCCAGCGTGGGCACCTCGGTCGATGCGCTGCTGGTGATCTTGCTCGGCGGCGTGCACCAGCTGTGGGGTGCGCTGGTGGGCAGCGCCTTGCTGGTTTGGGGCGGGGCCGAACTTGGCCAGGGCCTGGAGTATTGGCGCGGCGTGCTGGGCCTGGTGATCATGGTCGTGATGGTGCTCTCGCCCAGCGGCGTGCTGGGCGGTTTGCAGTCTTGGTGGCTGAGCCGGCGGAGGTCCGCATGAGCTTGATTGTTCAAGACCTGCTGCGCCACTACGGCGGCGTCAAAGCGCTCGACGGCGTGAGCTTTGAGGTGCCGCCCGGCCAGTGCGTGGCCCTGATCGGGCCCAACGGCGCGGGCAAATCCACCTGCTTTGCCTGTCTGGCGGGGCAGCAAACGCCCGGCAGTGGCCGCGTGGTCTGGCGCGGTCAGGACGTGACCGGCCTGCCGCCCGCCGAGCGTCAGGCGCAAGGCATGGCCCGCACCTTTCAGGTGGCGCAAACTTTTGAGGCTCTCACCGTGCAGCAAAACCTGCAACTGGTCTTGTCCCGCGAGCGCCTGTCGTGGTGGGACCGCCTGGCAGGCCGTCACGCGGCGCAGGCGCTGCAGGCTTTGGCCCAGGTGGGTTTGAGCGATCAAGCCCAAGCCGTGGTGGCCGACTTGCCCTATGGGGCCAAAAAACGGCTGGAGCTGGCCATGGCGCTGGCGGGCTTGCCTGATGCGGGGGAATGCATCTTGTTGCTCGATGAACCCGCTGCCGGACTGGCCCCTGCCGAGCGGGCCGCCATGATGGCGCTGGTGCGTCAGGTGGCCAGCGGCGGCGTCACGGTGCTGTACACCGAACACAATATGGACGCCGTTTTTGGCGTGGCCGACCGCGTGCTGGTGCTCATGCAAGGGCGCTTGGTGGCCGACGGCACGCCCGAGGCCGTGGCCCAAGACCCGCAGGTGCGCGAGCGTTACCTGGGCCTCGATTTCGACTTGTCCGTGGGTATGCATTCCGACATGAAAGGGCAGCGCGATGCTCGCGGTTGAAGGCTTGAACGCCTGGTGGGGCCATGCGCAGGCGCTGTTTGACGTGCGCCTGCAGGTGGGCGAAGGCGAACTCGTGGTGCTGCAAGGGCTCAACGGCGCGGGCAAATCCACGCTGCTGCAGGCCCTGATCGGCATTGGCCCGCGTGTGCAGGGCCGCATCACTTGGGACGGTCAGGCCATTCAAAGCTGGCCTGCCCACCGCCGTGCGCGGGCCGGGCTGGGCTTTGTGGCCGAAGACCGGCGGCTGTTCACCAGCTTGTCGGTGCAAGACAATTTGTGGATCGCCGCGCAAACCGAAGGGCAGGGCACACCGGCTGAGCGTTACAAGCGTGTGCTGGCTTTGTTTCCGCAGTTGCAGCCCATGCTGCAGCGCCCGGCCAGCCAGATGAGCGGCGGCGAGCAGCAAATGCTGGCCCTGGCCCGCACCCTGATGACCGGGCCCCGCTTGCTGCTGCTGGACGAGCCTTGCGAAGGCATCGCCCCGGTGCTGGTGGCGGCCATGCGCGATGCGCTGCTGCAGTTGGCCCGCGAAGGTGTGACCATGTTGGTGGCCGAGCAAAACCACATCCTGGCCAGCCACGCGCAGCGGGTGCTGACCTTGGTGGGCGGCCGGGTGGTGTGAGCCTGGTTTCCGCATGTTTACCCTCAGGGTCAAGCCCGTCCGCTTGGCTTAACATCAAGCCTGTTGCCTATCGCACTGCCCCGACTCTGTGGGGTGGCCATTATTTGCCATGATCATCACCAGCCTGCTCGATACAGACCTGTACAAATTCACCATGATGCAGGTCGTGCTGCACCAGTTTCCGGGGGCGCAGGTCGAATACAAATTCAAGTGCCGCAATCCCGGGGTGGCCCTGGCCCCCTTTGTCAACGAAATCCGCCAGGAAATTCGCTCGCTGTGCAGTCTCAACTTCAAGGAGTCCGAGCTGCAGTACCTGCGCTCGCTGCGCTTCATCAAAAGCGACTTTGTGGACTTTTTGGGCCTGTTCAAGCTCAACGAAAAATACATCCAGGTCACGCCCTTGCCCAGCGGCGAGATCGACATCACCATCCAGGGGCCATGGCTGCACACCATCTTGTTTGAAATCCCGGTGCTGGCCATCGTCAACGAGGTGTACTTCCGCAACACCCAAAAGGTGCCCGACCTGATGGAAGGCCGCCGCCGTGTGGACCAGAAAATCGCGCAGCTGCAGGGCGCAGGTCTGGAGACGCTCAAGATCGCCGATTACGGCACGCGCCGCCGCTTTTCGCGGGCTTGGCACGAAGAGGTGCTGCGCGTGTTGTCGGCCCGTTTGGGCACCGGCCCTCAAGGCCAGTTTGCGGGCACCAGCAATGTGTATTACGCCTATCTGTTGGGCCTGACCCCGCTGGGCACGATGGCCCACGAGTATTTGCAGGCTGCGCAGGCTTTGGGCCCACGCCTGCGCGACAGCCAGATTTTTGCGTTCGAATCTTGGGCCAAGGAATACCGGGGTGACCTGGGCATTGCCCTGTCCGATGTGTACGGTTTCAACGCTTTCCTGCGCGACTTTGACCTGTTCTTTTGCAAGCTGTTTGACGGTGCCCGTCACGACAGCGGCGACCCGTTCAGCTGGGGTGAGCGCATGATCGCGCACTACCAGCACAACCGGGTGGACCCCAAGACCAAGACGCTGATCTTCAGCGACAGCCTGACGGTGCCGCGCACCATAGAGCTGTACCAACAGTTCCGGGGGCGCTGCCAGCTGGCCTTTGGTGTGGGCACCAACCTGACCAATGACCTGGGCTATGACCCATTGCAAATCGTGATCAAGATGACCCGTTGCAACGGGCAGCCCGTCGCCAAGTTGTCAGACACACCGGGCAAGGGCATGTGCGATGACGAAAAATACCTGGCTTACCTCAAGCAGGTGTTTGAGATCGAACAAGCGGCCTGAAAGAAACGAACAGCATGCAATACCTGAAGATTGTGGTGGTGGCCTGTCTGGCCTGGGCGGTCAATGCCCTCGCGCCGGCTGTGCTGGAGCGCATCGCCCATTTGGGCGGCACCGAAACCGCCATTGCCCAAACCCTGTGGTGCCTGAGCTTGTTCTTGGGCTTTGGTTGGGCCTGCAGCAAGGCGGCAGAGGGCACGATTTTTCCGAGCTTCACGCTGCAGTTGCTGGTGGGCATTGTGTTGCACGATGCCCTGGCACCCTTGTCGGTGCAGCTGACGCTGGCGGTGGTGGTGTGTACCGCCTTGGCGGCCATCATCCTCAAGGCCGGTGGTGACGAGGTGGACCGTCAGGAATTCCTGAAGATCGCCTACCCCACGGTGATGATTGCCGTGGTGGGTTATCTGATCACCTTTTTTGTGACCTATGTGTTGCTGCTGACGCTGGGTCTGGAGGGCAACACCGCCGCGCTGTTGGCCGCCATCTTGGGCTCGACCGATCCGGCGGCCTTGATCCCGACACTCAAGCAGCTGACCATCAAGGCCGAGTACCGCCGTGTGTCCGACATGGCCGTGGCCGAGAGCGCACTCAACGACGCGGTCGGGGCCATCTTCACATCGGCCATTGCGGCGATGGTGATCGGTGGTGCCAAGCTCGACAGCGTGCAAGGTCTGGCCGGTGGGCTGTTCAGCCCGGACAATCTGCTGCTCTTGGGCGAGCAGTTTCTCTGGGGCACGCTGGCCGGGCTGGTGGGCTGGGCCTGCATGTATGCCTTTGAGCGCTACAAACGCTCTCACCACGCCTTGGGTGCAGAAGAGCCAATCTATGACTTCGCGATTGCCTTGGGGGGGCCGTTGGTCACTTTCATGTTCGCGCAACTGATCCACGGCAACGGCTTTTTGGCGGCGTTCATCGCGGGTTTGCTGGGCAACTTCAATCGGGGTTCGCAGGCGTTTCATTCGTTGATTCACAGCATGGAGACCAAGATCGAGAGCGTGGCCAAACCCACGATTTTCATGATGGTCGGCCCCTTTGTGGCCTTGCCGGATTTGGCCAGCACAGCTGGCTTGGGCTTGGCCGTGGCCTTGCTGTTCATGCTGGTGGCAAGGCCGGTGGCGGTGCTCTTGTCTTTGCTGCCCACAGGCATGTCGATGAAAGAAAAACTCTTTTTGTGCGCCGTGCGCGAGACCGGGGTCATCCCCGTGGTGCTGGCGGTGATGACGGTCGCGCAATTGCCGCAGATGACGCAGCTCATGCCGTTGACGGCCTGGGTGGTCATTTGGACCCTGACCCTCTTGCCTGCCTTGACCCCTTGGTGGGCACGTCGCTTGAATATTTTGCAATGATGCTTTGAGATGAAAACCATGAAACCCAAGATCCTGGTGGCTTGCCCGATTTTTGATGAGGTGTTGGCGCAATTGCGTGAACACTTCGAGGTGACCGACAACCAGGCCGATGCGTCCTGGACCCCTGAGGTTTGGGCCGAGCGCCTGCAGCCTTTTGTGGGCGCTTTGACCACCGGGGCCAACCCTGTGAATGCCCTGGTGCTCGCCAAGAACCCGCAACTGCGCATCGTGGCCAATATGGCCGTGGGTTACAACAACTTCGATGTGCCCGCCATGACCGCTGCTGGCGTGGTGGCCACCAACACGCCCGATGTGCTGACCGAGACCACGGCCGACTTTGGCTTTGCATTGCTCATGGCCACGGCCCGCCGCATGGCCGAGAGCGAGCATTTCTTGCGTGCCGGTTTGTGGAAAAGCTGGAGCTACGACATGCTCGCGGGTGCTGAAGTGCACGGTTCAACCATCGGCATCATCGGCATGGGTCGCATTGGCCAGGGCATTGCCCGCCGCGCTGCACACGGCTTTGGCATGAATG
>JBEEJQ010000038.1:0-18523 GCA_041169105.1 Pseudomonadota bacterium
GAACAAGCCGGCGTGCCCGTGTTTGTGCGCGATGTGGCCCAGGTGGAGATTGGCAGCGAAGTGCGCCAGGGCGCCATCATCAAGGGCGGCTACACCGAAGGCGTCTCGGGCATCGTGCTGATGACGCGCGGCGGCAATGCCAAAGAAATCGTCTCGCGCATCAAGAAACGGGTCGATCAGATCAACAAACAAAACATGCTGCCCGATGGCCTGAAGATCGTGCCCTACTACGACCGCACCGAGTTGGTCGACTCTGCGCTGTGGACCGTGGGCAAGGTGCTGATCGAAGGCATCTTCCTGGTGGTCGTCGTGCTGTTTGTCTTCCTGGGCGATGTGCGCTCCAGCCTGATCGTGGTGGCCACGCTGATCATCGCGCCGCTGACCACCTTCATCCTGATGAACCGTTACGGCATCTCGGCCAACCTGATGTCGCTCGGCGGCTTGGCCATTGCCATTGGCCTGATGGTGGACGCCACCGTGGTGGTGGTCGAAAACGTCTACCACCGGCTGGGGCACGCAGGTCAAAGCGTGGGCGAGCGGGTGCGCACGGTGTTGGCGGCGACGACCGAAGTGGCCACGCCCACCATCTTTGGCATTGCCATCATCATCCTGGTGTTCTTGCCGCTGATGACGCTGCAAGGCATTGAAGGCAAGATGTTCGCCCCACTGGCGCTGACGATTGCCATGTCGCTGGCGGTGTCGCTGCTGGTGTCCCTGTTCTTGTCTCCGGTGCTGTGCTCTTACTTCCTCAAGGGTGGCTCGGGCGAAGACACGCGACTGATTGCCTACCTGAAGGTTCGCTACCTGCGCCTGCTCGATGCAGCCACAGCGCAAAACCGTCTCACGCTCGGCGTCGCGGTCGGCCTGCTGGTGGGTTCCTTGGCGCTGTTCCCATTGCTCGGCAAATCCTTCATGCCCACCATGAAAGAAGGCGCCCTGACCCCGCAGATCAACCGCGTGCCCAGCATCTCGCTGGACGAGTCCATCCGCATGGAGATGGCGGCCATGAAAACCATCGCCGAAGTGCCCGGCGTGCGCATGGTGGTCTCCAAGCTGGGTCGGGGCGAGTCGCCCGCCGATCCTGCGGGACCCAACGAGTCCGATCCGATTGTCCTGCTCGATCCGAAATCCGGCCGCAGCCAGGACGAGATCGATGAAGACATCCGTCAGCGCCTGTCCAGCATCCCGGGCGTGCAGATCGTGCTCTCCCAGCCCATCTCGGAGCGCGTCGATGAGATGGTCACCGGTGTGCGCTCGCAAGTGGCCATCAAGATCTTTGGCGATGAGCTGGGTGAGCTGAAAAACGTTTCGGAAAAAGTCGCCCGCATTCTGAAAAGCGTGCAAGGCAGCCGCGACATCCGCATCGAGCGTCTGTCCGGCCAACAAGCCCTCACGGTGGACATTGACCGCAAAGCCATTGCCCGCCATGGCCTGAACGTGGCCGATGTGCAAAGCATCATCGAGACCGCCATTGGTGGCAAAGACGTGACCACGCTTTACGAAGGCGAGCGCCGCTACAGCGTGGTGGTCCGCTTCCCCGCGCAGGTGCGCCAGTCGGCTGAGGCCATTGGCAACACCTTGCTGCCCACCCCAGGTGGTGCGCAGGTGCCACTGTCGAGCCTGGCCAGCATTCAGCTGGTCGATGGACCCGCGCAGATCAGCCGCGAAAGTGGCAAACGCCGTGTGGTCGTCGGGGCCAACGTCGAAGGCCGCGACCTGGCCGGCTTTGTGACCGAGGTGCAGCAACGCATCGACCAAGAAGTGAAACTGCCCGAGGGCTACTACTTTGTCTATGGCGGTCAGTTTGAAAACATGGAGCGGGCCATGGCCACACTGGCCATCATCGTGCCGCTGACCATCGCGGCCATCTTCTTTCTGCTGTTCATTCTGTTCCGCTCGGTCAAGCTCGCAGGCCTGATCATTCTGGTGTTGCCCTTCGCTTCCATCGGCGGTCTGATCGGCCTGTTTGTCTCGGGTGAATACGTGAGCGTGCCGGCCTCTGTGGGCTTCATCGCCTTGTGGGGCATTGCCGTGCTCAACGGCGTGGTGCTGGTCACCTGCATCCGCCGCCTGCGCGAAGACGGCATGGACATCGCCAGTGCCGTGCGCGAAGGCTGTGTACAGCGCTTCCGTCCGGTGATGATGACCGCCACCGTGGCCTTGCTCGGCCTGGTGCCCTTTCTGTTTGCCACGGGCCCAGGTTCAGAAGTTCAGCGTCCCTTGGCCATCGTGGTCATTGGCGGCCTGATCTCCTCCACCCTGCTCACGCTCGTGGTGCTGCCCACCCTTTACCGCTGGTTTGACGACAACCCCAGCGAAGCCTGAACCCCAAGGAATGACCATGAAAGAAATCCGCGCCATCGTCCGCCCCAACCGTCTGCAGCGCTTGCGTGACGCTTTGCGGGCCATCCCCAACTTCCCGGGTGTAACCATCTTCAAAGCCGAGGGCTTCACCGCCCCGGCCTCTGTGAACAAGCGCACCGTCAAAGACGAGTTGACCGACTTCACCCACAAGTTGATGGTCTGCGTGCTGGTCAACGACGACATGGTCGAGCCCATTCGCCAAGCCATCATCGAAGCCTGTTACACCGGTCAGATCGGCGACGGGCTGGTCTGGGTGATCGACATCGCCAGCATCCACCGCATCCGCGACCAGCAAAGCCTGAGCTGATGCCGCAGGACTGCGCAGGCCTTAAGCCTGCGCGGCCTGCAACACGCTTTGGACCAAGGGGTGGTGACTGCTGCGCCGGGTGTACAGCGCGTAGATTTCTTCTTTGACCTCGGACTGGCCTAGCAGCTTGAGACCCTTCATCAAAGACAGATCGTCGCGCCCAATCAGGCTGGCCGGAAAAACCCCCAAGCCCCCCGCACCAAACACCGACATCAAGGCGCTGTCTTCAAACTCACCCACCACCCGGGGTTGAATTTGCAGTTCATCGAACCACCGGTCCAGCGATGCACGCAAGGGTGAATGCGCTGTGGGCAACAAGACCGGCAAGCGGCTCAGACTCTGCGGAAACTGGTCCACATCGGCCTTGTGCACCCATTGGCTGGGGCCAAACCAGCCCACATCGGAAGTCGAAATCAAACGGCTCGACAAGCGCAGATTGCTGTTGTGCGCCGCAGGCTGCCCGGCCAGCACCAAGTCCAGGTGGTGCAAGGCCAACTCGGCCATCAGTTGCTCGATCTCGCCCTCATGGCAAACCAACTTCAGTTGCGACTCTTGCAGCGCAGGGCCCAACAATTTGTGCGCCGCCAGTTTGGAAATGCCGTCCGACAAACCCACCGACAAGCGGATCGCGGGCACGGTAGCGGCCTGCATCACCTCTTGCGGAATGCGCTGCCCGATCTGGAAAATTTCTTCAGCGCGTGCATAGGCGACTTCGCCCGCCTCGGTCAGCGTGACGCCGCGACCCTGAGGTTTGAGCAACTGATGCCCAAAGGACTTTTCCAGCTCGCGCACCTGCGCACTGATGGTCTGGATCGCCATGTCCAGGCGTTCGGCCGCACGGGAAAAACCACCCTCTTTGGCAACGACCCAGAAGTAATACAGATGTCGGTAATTGAATGCAGCCACGGTGTCTCCTGTGCGGTCATTGTGCCGCCGTGGCACGCATCCGCATCGTTATGACAAAGCCTCATCCAACAACTCCACCCAATGCCGCACCGGCAGGCCGCTGCCGCTTTGCAGGTGGGTGATGCAGCCGATGTTGGCGCTCAGCACGCCTTGGGGTTCCAGCGCGTTCAGGTGGCCCAACTTGCGGTCGCGCAGTTGTTTGGACAGAGCGGGGTTGAGCACGCTGTAGGTGCCTGCCGAGCCGCAGCACAGGTGGGACTCATTGGCCGTGACCTTGATCTGGAAGCCCAAATCGGTCAGGTGTTTCTCGACGCCGCCTTTGAGTTGCTGGCCGTGTTGCAGTGTGCAAGGCGGGTGGTAGGCCTGCAGGCCTGCGGCTTGCAGGGCATCAGGCTTGAGCTTGCCCTTGAGCAGCGGCACCAGCTCGGGCAGCAGCTCGCTCAGGTCGCGCGTCAGTGCGCCAATGCGGGCAGCTTTGTCGGCGTACTGTGGGTCGTCTTTGAGCACATGGCCGTAGTCCTTGACCATCACGCCGCAGCCCGAGGCGTTCATGACGATGGCCTCGACTTCTCCGCTTTCCACCAGCGGCCACCAGGCGTCGATGTTGGCACGCATGTGGTCTTTGCCGCCCTCGTGGTCGTTCAGGTGGAACTTGACCGCGCCGCAGCAACCCGCTTTGTCAGCCGTCACGGCCTGGATGCCTGCGGCATCGAGCACACGGGCGGTGGCGGTGTTGATGTTGGGGCTCATGCTCGGCTGCACACAACCGGCCAGCATCAGCACCTTGCGCGCGTGCGTGCGGGTTGGCCAGGCACCGGCGTCTTGTGGCGCGGGCACTTTGGCTTTGAGGCTTTCGGGCAGCAGGCCGCGCACCATTTGGCCCATCTTCATGGCTGGGGCAAACAGGGGCGAAGGCAGGCCTTCTTTGAGCGCCCAGCGCACCAGTTTTTCGCCCACGGGGCGCTCGACTTTGGCGTCCACCAGCTTGCGGCCGATGTCCACCAAATGGCCGTATTGCACGCCGCTGGGGCAAGTGCTTTCGCAATTGCGGCAGGTCAGGCAGCGGTCCAGGTGTTGCTGGGTTTTGCGGGTCGGCGTTTGGCCTTCCAGCACCTGTTTCATCAGGTAGATGCGGCCACGCGGGCCATCGAGCTCGTCGCCCAGCAGTTGGTAGGTGGGGCAAGTGGCGGTGCAAAAGCCGCAGTGCACGCACTTGCGCAAAATGGCTTCGGCTTCCAGGCCTTCGGGCGTGTTTTGGTATTCGGGGGCGAGGTGGGTTTGCATGGTCTGCGTCCGCGATCAAATGGGGTGCATGCGACCGGTGGCGAACACGCCTTTCGGATCGAACTGTTGTTGCAGCTGTCGCTGGATGCGCTCTTGCACAGTGTCCAGCGGGGTGTTCACACCGGCGATTTTGTCCACCTCGGCATGGGCGGCGCTGGCGCGGAACAGAGTGGCATGGCCACCGACCGATTGCGCCAACTCACGCAGCGGCACCGCCGCCGAGGCCGGGGCCCACAACCAGCGCTGCGCGCCTTGCCACTCGATGTATTGGGAAGGATGGTCCAAGCCGGGGACGTCCAGAACAGGTGCCGTCTGCGGCACCGACAAGCGCCACAGGCAGGCATCGGGCGCAGGGGCTTCAAAAAACTGCAGGGTTTGCTCACCGCTGGCCCGCCAATCGTTGGCGGCTTCGGTGTTGTCCATCACAGTGACTTGCGCACCTTGCGCCACAGCGTCGGCTGCCATGCGGGTCGTGGCCGACTGCACGGCCGCCACCGCGCCGCGCAGGCGCACAAACAAATAGTCGGCCACCGGCTGGGCCGTGGTGTCGCGCACCCAGGCGCTGGCGTTCAGCGGCAGGGGCTGACCACCCCAGCGGTGCAGCAAGTCGAGCGCGGTTTTTTGCGGCAAGCCCGCACACATCAGCGTGGCCTCGGCAGGGGCCACGGGCAAAACCTTGAGGCTGACTTCGGTGATCAGGCCCAGCGTGCCCCAGCTGCCGGCCATGAGGCGGCTGACGTCGTAGCCCGCCACGTTTTTCATGACCTGACCGCCAAAGGTCAGGTGCTCGCCCAAACCATTGATGAAGCGGGCGCCCAAGACGTAGTCGCGCACAGCGCCAGCGGTGGCGCGGGCTGGGCCGCTCAGGCCTGCGGCCAACATGCCACCCACCGTAGCGCCCTCGCCAAAGTGCGGTGGCTCAAACGCCAGGCATTGGCCCTTTTCGGCCAAAGCGGCTTCCAGTTCGGCCAGCGGCGTGCCGCAGCGCACCGTGACCACCAATTCGCTGGGCTCGTAGCTGACGATGCCCCGGTATGCGCGGGTGTCCAGTACATCGCCCGTGAGGCTTTGACCCCAGAAGTCTTTGCTGCCGCCACCACGCAGCCGCAGCACGCGGCCATCCGCACCGGCCTGGCGCACGGCATCGATGAGGGAATTGAGTTGAGCTTCCATGGGCAAAGATGGTAACCCCCGACCCCTGGCTGGCGCGTGAAGATTTTTAACGGGGGGGTTGTGGGAAATTGCGGGCGTGTCGATGAGCCTGGGGGCGTTTAGAAATTACCACGGCGGAGAGCATTTGAATTAATAGGTACTCAAACAAGCTAAAGTCTCAGCTTCGCCATTCCAATACGCGCCCAAAACAATGCCAGTACCAACCTACGACTTGTTCATTGAACCATTGCTGCGTTATCTCGCTGCGAACGAGGATGGCGTATCTGCGAAGCTTGCACATGAGCAAGCTGCTGATGCACTTGGCTTAAGCGAAGAAGACAAACAAATTCTTCTTCCGAGCGGTGCACAGCCGATCTACAAAAACCGGGCGGGTTGGGCACACGATCGACTCAAACGCGCTGGTCTTTCAAGCAGTCCTCGGCGTGGCTTTTGGAAGATCACTCCCGAAGGGATCGCTTTCATCAAAGACCACCCAGAGTCATTTTCTGCGGCGCTGTCCGAAAAATTGGCCATGGGCTTTATCGGTATCAGTTTGAAACCGTCAAGTACCGAGGGAGAAGCTGAGCAAATCACGTTTGCAACGCAAACAAGCGCCCTGGCCAGCCCCGATGACCGATTGGGTCAGGCCATCACAGAGCTGAGAGAGGCTGCCGAGTCCGAATTGCTGGAGCTTCTGGCCAATGTCTCGCCTGCATATTTTGAAACTATTGTCTTGGACCTTTTGCACCGAATGGGTTACGGAGCTAGTCGCGCCGACCTTCAACGGGTTGGCGGCTCGGGTGACGGCGGCATTGATGGTGTGATTTCCTTAGATCGCCTCGGGCTTGAAAAAGTCTACGTTCAAGCCAAACGTTGGCAAAGTAACGTCGGCCGCCCCGAACTCCAAGCTTTTTACGGTGCGCTTGCAGGCCAAAAAGCGAAGAAAGGCGTGTTCATCACAACTTCTGGATTCACAGCTCAAGCCACTGACTTTGCGAAATCCGTGGAAGGCATTGTGCTGATTGATGGCATTCGCCTGGCATCCTTGATGATCGAATGCGAGCTTGGCGTCACGTCGCGAACCGTCAAGATTCCCAAAATCGATGGCGACTACTTTGACGAAGAAACTGCCTGACAAAAGTCAAGCTGACACAAATTCATTTACCGGTATCCCCGCCACCTCTACCCGCATCGCAAACACGCAACCCGCATAGGGGTGCTGCGCCAGTTCTTGGGCGCTGCGGCCCTGGCGGGATGTGGTGATGAACAAGGTCTTGAGATCCGGCCCGCCAAAGCAGGGCATGGTGGGGCATGGCACGGGGGTGGGGACTTCGGCCAGCACTTGGCCGCTGGGCGACAGGCGCAGCAGGCGCTGGCCTTCGTATTGGGCGCTCCAGTAGCAGCCTTCGCTGTCCACGGCGGCGCCATCGGGGCGGCCGCCATAAGCCGCAGCATCGCCCCAGGCCCAGCCTGCGGGCTTGGGCGTCATTTGGTGGAACACGCGCCCGGCGCTCAGTTGGCCGGTGGCTGCATCAAAGTCAAACGCCCGCACCTGGTGGGCGGCGGTGTCGGCCCAATAGGCGGTGCGGCCGTCGGGTGACCAAGCCAGGCCGTTGGCGGTGGTGACACCGCCTTGCATGGCGTGCAGGCCCTGGCCGTCCAGCATGTACAGAACGCCCAGCGCCTGGTCCTTGGGTTCGTACAAACTGCCCGCCCAAAAGCGGCCTTGCGCATCGCACTTGCCGTCGTTGAAGCGCAGCTTGGCGGTGTCATAAGGCGCGGCAGCGAGTTGTTGCAAAGGGCCGCCCCAGTTTTTGCCCAGGTAAATGCCGTCGCGCAGGGCGATGACCAGGCCGCCGCCTTGCACAGGCGCGATGCAGCCGGGCTCTTCGCTCATGGGCCAGTATTCCACCTCGCCTAGCGGCTGCATGAGCCCTTGAAATGCCAATCGCGCCAGCCTGCGGCCGGGAATGTCGACCCAGTACAGGCGGTTTTCTTGCGGGTGCCAAAACGGCGATTCGCTCAGGCCGTCGGGGACGGTTGTGATGGCGGACCAGGAGGATGCTGTGTTCATGCGGGCATTGTGCCCCTGCGGCTCGGGTTTTCTGGGGCACGAGGGCATTTGGTACCCCAAATGAAACAGCCCGCAGGGCGCAAGCGCTGCGGGCTGTGGGGAGGCGGTGACTGGTGTCACCGCTGGAGTTTTCAGCCGTGGTAGGCCGACTCGCCGTGCGAGGAGATGTCCAGACCTTCGCGCTCTTCTTCTTCCGAGACGCGCAGACCGATGGTCATGTCGACGATCTTGTAGGCGACCACAGAGACCACACCCGACCAAACGATGGTCAACAACACAGCTTTGGCCTGGATCCACACTTGTGCAGCGATGGAATAAGCGTCTGCAGTGACCATGGACACGGTGACCCAGTCGCCCACGGCGCTGGGGCCGCCCAAGGCTGGCGAGTTGAACACGCCAGTCAGCAAGGCACCCAAGATACCGCCGACGCCGTGCACACCGAAGACATCCAGCGAGTCGTCAGCGCCCAGCAGCTTCTTCAGGCCGTTGACACCCCACAGGCAAGCGAAGCCAGCGATGAAGCCGATGATCACGCCACCGCCGATGCCGACGTTGCCGGCTGCGGGGGTGATGGCGACCAGACCAGCGACTGCACCAGAAGCGGCACCCAGCATGGAAGCTTTGCCACGCATCAGGGCTTCACCCAGGCACCAGGCGATCACGGCAGCTGCCGTAGCCAACATGGTGTTGATGAAAGCGAGCGCTGCGAAACCGTTGGCTTCCAGAGCGGAGCCGGCGTTGAAACCGAACCAGCCCACCCACAGCAATGCGGCACCGACCATGGTCAATGTCAGGCTGTGAGGCGCCATGGATTCACGGCCGTAACCGACGCGCTTGCCAATCATGAAGGCACCGACCAAGCCAGCCACAGCGGCGTTGATGTGCACCACGGTACCGCCGGCGAAGTCCAGCGCACCCCACTGCCACAGCAAACCTGCTTTGGAAGTCATCTCGTCCACGACTTCTTTGGAAGCGTAAGCGTCAGGACCCATCCAGAACCAGACCATGTGAGCGATCGGCAGGTAGCTGAAGGTGAACCACAGGACCATGAAAGCCAACACAGCAGAGAACTTCACGCGCTCGGCAAAGGCACCCACGATCAGGGCACAAGTGATGCCCGCAAACGTGGCCTGGAAGGCAGCGAACACGACTTCAGGAATGTAGACACCCTTGGAGAAGGTGGCTGCATTGGCGAAGGTGCCCGCAGCGTTGTCCCAGATGCCCTTCATGAAGAGGCGGTCCATGCCACCGATGTAGGCATTGCCTTCGGTGAACGCGAAGCTGTAGCCGTAGATGAACCACAGCACCAGGATCAGCGAGAAGGTGACCATGACTTGCATGAGCACCGACAGCATGTTCTTGCTGCGGACCAGGCCGCCGTAGAACAAGGCCAGACCAGGGACGGCCATCATCAAGACCAACAAGGTGGACAACATCATCCAGCCGGTGTCGCCCTTGTTAGGGACAGGCACGGGTGCGGCTTCTGCGGGTGCAGCTTCAGCAGCGGCAGCTGGTGCAGGGGCAGCAGCAGGAGCCTTGGCTTCAGCAGCAGGTGCCGTGACGGCAGCAGGCGCTGTTTGGGCCAGGGCCACAGAGCCCCCACCCAACAGGCCAAAGCCAAGGGTCAAGCCCAGGGCCAACGACGCGAGTAGCTTTTTCATTTTCAACTCTCTTTCTGGTCGATCAAAGGGCTTCGCCGCCGGTTTCACCGGTGCGGATGCGGACCACTTGCTCGAGGTCATACACAAAGATCTTGCCGTCGCCGATCTTGCCGGTGCGGGCACCGGATTCGATGGCTTCGATCACGCGCTCGACGAGTTCGTCGGACACAGCGGCTTCGATCTTCACTTTGGGCAAAAAGTCCACCACGTATTCCGCGCCGCGGTACAGCTCGGTGTGGCCTTTTTGACGCCCGAAGCCTTTGACTTCGGTCACAGTGATGCCCTGCACGCCGATGCCCGAAAGTGCTTCACGCACTTCGTCCAGCTTGAAGGGTTTGATGATGGCGGTCACCAGTTTCATGATGGCTCCTTGTTTGAAATGAGGGAGATCAGAAGGCGTACTTCAGGCCAACGACAACGCCCGCTTTGCCCAATTGCTTGCCAGCTGGGCTGACATATGAGCCATCCTTGGCATCTGTACCGATCACAGCAGCCGATGCAGAGAGGCCATTGCCCAAGTCTTTACCCAGAGTCAAAGCGTAGTCGGTGTAAGTGCCTGCACTCCAATTTTTGATTTTTTGGTAGCCCACGTGTGGAGTCAGTGTGTACCCATCACCCAAATCCAAGGCTGCACTCAGATCCACGTAATAGCTGTTTTTGCTGTCGATGTTGCCAAAGAGGTTAGAAATAGCATGCGAGTACTTGGCAGTGAACAAACCGTAAGTCACAGCACCGTACACCTCATTGGTGTTGGCGTTGGCGTAGCCTGTGTTTTTCAGGTTGTTGCCTGCATATTCATAGCGCAAGAAACCCACGTCGTAGGCCACATCACCAGCCGTACCTTTGTAACCACCGTAGAGGTCAACTTCGACTGAACCTTTGATACCAGCAGTTTCAGTGAGGGTACCAGCGTCTTTGATCCACTTGATGGAAGAACCCCAAGCGCCAACATAGAAACCGCTCTTGTCAGCGTAGTCCACGCCACCTTGCAGAGCTGGCTGCAGGCGCGACTGGGAAATACCACGGTAACGGTAGTCGCTCACAGCGCCGACGTTGTAGGACAGGGTGCTTTCAGGTTCAGCGGGGGCTGTTTGGGCTTGAGCCACGGAAGCCAAAGCGCTCACGGCCAGGGCGATCAAGGAAGGAACGAGGATCTTTTTCATATTGGACTCCGGTCAAAAGTTGTTGAGGACGTACCAGTTAAGCACAGACCGTGCCAACAGCTGATGCGCTTGAAACTGGGGCATTTCCCAGTGCACCGCCCCTCTGTGCATGGTTCAATGCCATTGGAATAAGAAGTGCACGCCACGTCAGCGTGCACGCACACAAACCATGCACCAACATGGGGCAGGGAGGGGATATGAGTCTTTCTTTGGTGCACAGCCGTGCATTGGTGGGGCTGCAGGCGCCTGCGGTCACCGTTGAGGTGCATCTGGCCAACGGCCTGCCCAGCTTCACTTTGGTGGGGCTGGCCGATGTGGAGGTCAAGGAAGCCCGTGAACGGGTGCGCTCGGCCCTGCAAAACAGCGGGCTGGAGTTCCCGCACAACAAACGCATCACCGTGAACCTGGCCCCGGCCGACCTGCCCAAAGACTCGGGCCGACTGGACTTGCCCATTGCGCTGGGCATCCTGGCAGCCAGTGGGCAAATCGATGCCAGCAAGCTGGACGGTCACGAATTCGCCGGGGAACTGTCTTTGTCGGGCGAGTTGCGCCCGGTGCGCGGGGCTTTGGCCATGAGCCTGGCCCTGCGCCAGCAACAGGTGCGCACCCGCTTGGTGCTGCCGCCGGGCAGCGCCGAAGAGGCCGCGCTGGTACCCGATGCCGAAGTCTTTCGGGCCAAGCACCTGTTGGATGTGGTGCAACAGTTTTTGCCACCCTCCACCGAGCCGCCGCCCGAGCCCGCCGAGGGCTGGGCCCGCCTGAGCGCACAAGCGCCCAGCGAAGCGCCGCATTACGCCGACCTGGCCGATGTGAAAGGCCAGGCCGGGGTCAAACGCGTGCTGGAGATTGCCGCAGCGGGAGGCCATTCGCTGCTGATGGTGGGTCCGCCCGGCTCGGGCAAGTCCATGCTGGCGCAGCGCTTTGCGGGTTTGCTGCCGCCCATGTCGGTCGAAGACGCCCTCGAAGCCGCAGCCCTGGCCAGCCTGGCCGGACGGTTTGACCTTTCACGCTGGGCACAGCGCCCCACAGGTCAGCCCCACCACTCGGCCAGCGCGGTGGCGCTGGTGGGCGGTGGCTCACCACCCCGGCCGGGCGAGATATCGCTGGCACACCACGGAGTGCTCTTCCTTGATGAGCTGCCCGAGTTCCCCCGTGCGGCCCTTGAAGCGCTGCGGGAGCCTTTGGAGACCGGCACCATCACCATCGCGCGGGCTGCGCGTCGGGCCGAGTTTCCGGCGCGGTTTCAGCTGATCGCCGCCATGAACCCCTGCCCTTGCGGCTATTTGGGCAGTGCCACCCGCTCGTGCCGCTGCTCGCCCGACCAGGTCAGCCGCTACCAAGGCAAGCTCAGCGGCCCGCTGCTCGACCGCATCGACCTGCACATCGAAGTGCCCAGCCTGCCCGCGCAAGACCTGCTGAATGCGCCGCCTGGCGAGAGCACGTCAGACATCGCCGCTCGCAGCCTGATGGCTCGCCAAAAGGCCATGGCAAGGCAGGGTTGCGCCAACACCGCACTGCAAGGCCAGGCCATCGACGCCCAAGCCCATCTGAGCGAAGGGGCTGCGAGCTTGCTGCAAAAAGCCGCCGCCAAGTTAGGCTGGAGCGGCCGCAGCACACACCGCAGCCTGAAAGTGGCCCGCACCATCGCCGACTTGGCGGGCAGCGCCACCATCGAGCCCGCGCACGTGGCCGAAGCGGTGCAATACCGGCGAGTGCTCAAAGAGCAGTGAGCGCTTGCGTGACCGGGGGACGCACCCTGCCCCCGGATAATGGCGCGATGCCCGCCACGCACGCCCAACCCCTCATGCCTAGCCCTTCGGCCCTGGGGCCCTTCAGCTTCTGGCTGTCCCTGCCCCAGCTCATCACCTGGGGCAGCGTGTTCTACACCTTCTCTTTGCTGATGACCCCGCTGGAGGCCGAGCTGGGCATGAGCCGCGCCGAGTCTTCGCTGGCCTTCAGTCTGGCTTTGCTGGCCGAGGGGCTGATGGCTTATCTGGTGGGCCGCTGGATTGACCACGGTCACGAGCGACGCGTCATGACCCTGGGCTCGGTCTGGGTCGGTCTGGGCCTGCTGGCGCACAGTCACGTGACCACGATCACGGCTTTTTATGCCGTGTGGATTTGGCTGGGTCTGGGCCTGGCGGCCACGCTGTACTCGCCTGCGTTTGCGGTGGTGACCCGGCGCTTTGCACAGGACTTTCGCCGCGCCATCATCACCCTCACTTTTTTGGGCGGCCTGGCCAGCACGGTGTTCATTCCGCTGTCGAGCTGGTGGATCGAGCTGTGGGGCTGGCGTCAAGCTCTGTGGGCCTTGGCGGCTTTGCAGCTGCTGGTGTGTGCGCCGCTGCATGCCTGGCTGCTGCAAGGCGCAGCGCCCCCTGCCCGCCACAGCGATGGGCATCCGCAGCCACGCACTTCCGTGCGCGTGCACCTGAAGCAGGCCCCGTTTTGGCTCCTGGCCGTGTTTTCCTTGTTCATGATGGCGGTCACGTCTGCGCTGCCCGCGCACATGATCGCCCTGCTGCAAGAAGCGCAACTGCCACCGGCCTGGGTGATCGCCATCCCGGCGGCCATTGGGGTGATCCAGGTGCTCGGGCGCTGGGTGTTGTTTGTGTTTGAGCGCCGGTGGGATGTGCACACCGCCAACCGCTGGATTCCAACCCTGATCCCGCTGGGCTTGCTGGCCCTGTTGATCGGGGGATTCAACCCGGTGGCGTCGCTGGTGTTTGTGCTGCTCTATGGGCTGGGCAATGGCATGAACACCATCGTCAAAGGCACGGCCATGGCGCAATACGTCAGCCGCCACCATGTGGGCCAACTCAACGGATTGCTCGGGGTGCCCATCGCGCTGGCGCGTGCTGCAGCGCCGCTGACGGTGGGCCTGCTGTGGTCACCTGCGCGTGGCTATGGCCTGGCGCTGTGGTGGCTGCTGCTGGCCAGCACGCTGGGCACGGCCGCCTTGTGGCTGGCCCAGCACCGGGCACTGCGGCACGCCACACACTGAGCGCAAAGCCATGCACCGCTTGCGCATCGTCATCGTCAGCCCCGCCTTGGCCGATGCCAACAATGGCAACTGGCAAACAGCACGCCGCTGGAAAAGCCTGCTGGCACCGCACACGGTGCGCATCGTGCGCGAGTGGCCCGACGCACTGGCGGCGCAAGACGATGTCATGCTGGCGCTGCACGCCCGGCGCTCGGCCTCTGCCGTGCAAGCCTGGTTTGCACAGCGCGGCCCTCGGGGCCTGGGCTTGGTGCTGACGGGCACCGATTTGTACCGCGACATCCAGCACGACCACGATGCCCGCCACGCGCTGCAGTGCGCACACAGCCTGGTGGTGCTGCAAGGCTTGGGCGCACAGTCATTGCCCGAGGCACATCGGCACAAGAGCCGGGTCATCCTCGCGTCTGGCCGTGCCCGGCAAACCATGGCCAAAACCGCACGCCATTTGCGGGTGGTGATGGTCGGGCATCTGCGTGAAGAAAAAGACCCGCTGACCCTGATGGCCTCCGCCCGCCTGTTGCAAGGCCAAAAGGACATCCTGATCGACCACATTGGCGCTGCGCTCGACCCGACTTGGGCACAGGCTGCACGCGAGACCCAAGCGCAGTGCCCGCAGTACCGATGGCTGGGCCCCTTGCCCCACCGCGACACCCTGCAACGCATCCAACGCGCCCACTTGCTGGTGCACACCAGCCGCATGGAAGGCGGCGCCCATGTGCTGATGGAAGCGCTGCGCAGCGGCACGACAGTGCTGGCCAGCCGCATTGACGGCAACCTGGGCATGCTGGGCGACAATTACCCGGGCACGTTTGCGGTGGGCGATGCGCCTGCCCTGGCCCATTTGTTGCGGCAATGCCGATCAGGTCAAGCCCAGGCGGGCGGCATGCTGTCACACTTGACGGCTTGCTGCGTTGAACGCGCCACCTTGTTTGAACCGCAGGCAGAACGCGCTGCGCTGCACCGCTGGGTGCAGGATCTCTGGACACCTTGAATGCAATCTTCTGAACAAACCGTGCTGCGCGACCTGGTGCTGGTGGGCGGCGGGCACAGCCATGTGGGCGTGCTGCGCATGTTCGCCATGAAGCCCGTTCCGGGCCTGCGCATCACTGTCATCTGCACCGACACCGACACGCCTTACTCGGGCATGCTGCCGGGCTACGTCGCCGGGCACTACAGCTTTGACGAGGTGCACATCGACCTGGGCCGACTGGCCGCTGCCACCGGTGCCCGTCTGTACCGCGACGAGGTGGTGGGCATCGACCAACAAACCCAGGAAGTCATTTGCCGCCACCGCCCGCCTGTGGCCTATGACCTGCTGTCCATCAACATTGGCTCCACCCCGCAGATCCAACAGATCGAAGGCGCACAAGCCCTGGCCGTTCCGGTCAAGCCGATTGCGCAGTTCAACCAACGCTGGCTGCAACTGCTGACCAAAGTGCGCGAGTGGCGCGGCCGCATGACCGTGGCCGTGGTCGGCGGCGGCGCGGGCGGCGTGGAGTTGCTGCTGGCCATGCAATACCGCTTGCGCCACGAACTCAAGGCCCTGGGCCGCAACCCCGAAGACCTGAAGTTCGTGCTGCTCACAGCCGCAGACAGCGTGCTGCCCACCCACAACAGCGGCGTGCGCGAACGCTTCATGAAAGTGCTGCGCGAGCGCAATGTCGAGGTGCACACCGGGGCCGAGGTGGTGCAAGTCTCGCCCGGTTGCCTGCACACGCAAAACGGTCGCACCTTTGACGCCGACGAAACCATGTGGGTCACGCAAGCCGGTGGCCCCGCCTGGTTGCAAAGCACCGGCCTGGGACTTGACGCGAACGGCTTCATTCAGGTCAATGCGCAATTGCAAACGCTGACCGATCCGAAAATTTTTGCAGCCGGCGACATCGCCAGCTTCACCGAGCGGCCTCTCGAAAAAGCCGGGGTCTTCGCGGTGCGCATGGCCAAGCCGCTGGCGGCCAATTTGCGCCGCAGCTTGCGCGGCCAAAGCCTGCTGCCCTACACACCGCAGCGCCATTGGCTGGCCTTGATCTCCACCGGCAACCGCTATGCCGTGGCCTCGCGCGGGCCACTGGGCTTTGCCGGGGCCTGGGTGTGGCGCTGGAAGGACCACATCGACCGCCAGTTCATGAAGCGCTTCAACACCTTTGCGCCCATGAGCATGAGCGCATCGCCAGTTCAAAAGCTGTTGCAACGTTGGCAACCCCAGGCCCCAGCCGCCAAGGTGCAGCTGAGCGCCGACGAATCCCTGCAGGCCCTGTCGGCCATGGCCATGCGCTGCGGCGGCTGTGGGGCCAAGGTGGGGGCCAATATTTTGTCGCGGGCGCTGGCCAGCTTGCAGCCCATTGCACGCCCGGACGTGCTGATCGGCCTGCACGAACCCGATGACGCCGCAGTGATGAAAGTACCCCCGGGCAAAGCCATGGTGCAGACCGTGGACTTTTTCCGCGCCTTCATCGACGACCCTTATCAGTTTGGCCAGATCGCGGCCAACCATGCGCTGGGCGACATCTACGCCATGGGGGCCGAGCCGCAGTCGGCCACCGCCATTTGCACCGTGCCGCCAGGCCTGGAGGCCAAGGTCGAAGACCTGCTGCTGCAGATGATGCAAGGCGCGGTCGAAGTCCTCAACGCAGCGGGTTGCGCCCTGGTAGGCGGCCACACCGGCGAAGGCCGCGAGCTGGCCCTGGGCTTTGCCATCAACGGCCTGATCGACGAAAAGATGGCCCAGGTCATGCGCAAAGGCGGCATGCAAGCGGGCGATGCGCTGGTGCTGACCAAACCGATCGGCACCGGCACCTTGTTGGCCGCGCACGCACGCGGTGCGGCACGCGGACGCTGGATCGATGCGGCCATGCAGTCCATGCGCCTGTCCAACCAGGTGGGCGCGCAAATCCTGCAAGCCTATGGCGCGAGCGCCTGCACCGACCTGACCGGTTTTGGCCTGCTGGGCCATCTGGTTGAGATGACCCGCCCCTCGGGCGTGGACGCCGAGCTGCAACTGAGTGCCCTGCCCCTGCTGGACGGCGCGGTGGACTGCGTCAAGGCGGGCATCGTCAGCTCTTTGCAGCCGGCCAATGTGCGCTTGCGCCGCGCCCTGCGCAACGCCGACGAGTTTGTGCAAGACGCCCGTTACCCCCTGCTGTTTGACCCGCAAACCGCTGGCGGCCTGCTGGCCAGCGTGCCTGCCGCACAGGCCGACGCCTGCGTGGCCGCACTGCAAGCGGCCGGTTATGCACACACCGCCATCATTGGCCGCGTCATGCCCGCAGGCCAGGCCATCGAGCCGGTGGTGTTGAAAACCTGAATGCAGGTTGGTCAATAGCCACACGCTGGCTTGGGTGGCTTCGCGTGCGACAAACGTGACGCGCACGCAAGCGTTTCAGCGCCACTGAAGCTGCGCGACCCAGCCGTTGCTGCGGGCTTGGGTGTTGTCACTGTCCGCGCCGATCACCACCGCGCTCACGGTGGGTACGGCGGTTTTGGCGCTGCCTGCGGGCAGTTCATCGCCAAACAGCGCGAGGAAGTCTTGTGCCACATCGCGGGATTCGCTGAGCCATTGCTGAAGTGGTGCGCCCGTGCCTTGCACCACCACGTAGCGCACGCGGCGGCTGTAGGGGTTGGCGGCTGTGGTGGCGCTGGCTTGCAGCGGGTCCCACAGATAACACACGGTGGCGGCAGGCAGGTTCTCGCCTGTCACCGAGCGCGCCACGCGCAGCAAGGTGCGTTCGCCAAAGGGCACGCGATCGAGCGCATGGTCAAACATCACACACACTTTGAGCGCTGCGTCATCGCCATCTTTGCGGCGCAAGTCGGCAGGCCGCAGGCCTCCGCTCAAGGCTTGGTCCAGGCGCCAGCGCCATTGCAGCGTGCGCGCTGTGCCGCGCCAGTCGTGGACCCAGGTGCCATACGACTTGTCGGTGCGCATCTGCACACCGGCCACGCCGTCGACCTGCCCCAACTCAAAACGCGTGGCACCGATCTCGGGTTTGTTGGGCAAGCCCACAAAGCGCCAGCCTGGCTCGCTGGCGCTGTGCTGGCTGGTCAAGGGCAACAATGGCCCTGACAAGGGCAGTGGCGATGTGGCGTGGGCGCTCCAGGCCAAGAGCCCTGCGGCGGCGAATGCACTCAGGTGTCGTGCCATGCTCAGGCTCCGCGTTTGAAGTCGTGGTACTTCTTGACCCAGGCCAGCAAGCGCTGCGGCGCATGCGCACGCTTCCATTCTCCGGCCGCGTACTTGTTGGCCTCGCTCATGGTGGGATAGGTGTGGATGGTGCCCAAAATCTTGTTCAGGCCCAGGCCATGCTTCATGGCCAGCACGTACTCGGCCAGCAAATCTGCCGCGTGTGCGCCCACGATGGTCACGCCCAAAATTTTGTCTTTGCCGGGCACGGTGAGCACCTTCACAAAACCGTGCGCTTCGCTGTCTGCGATGGCTCGATCCAGGTCGTCGATGCCGTACTTGGTCACTTCATACGGGATGTTTTTCTCTTGGGCTTCTTGCTCGTTCAGGCCCACACGCGCCACCTCGGGGTCGATGAAGGTGGCCCACGGAATGACCGAGTAGTCGGCCTTGAACAGCTTCCACTCGCCAAACAGCGCGTTGACGGCGGC
>JBEEJQ010000039.1:0-18331 GCA_041169105.1 Pseudomonadota bacterium
CGAGCGCGAGCTGGAGCGCGTGATGCGCGACTTTGTGGCCCAGCGCTACAACATCTTGCTGTGCTCGACCATCATCGAAACCGGCATCGACGTGCCCACGGCCAACACCATCGTGATTTCACGCGCTGACAAGTTCGGCCTGGCCCAGCTGCACCAGCTGCGCGGGCGCGTGGGCCGCTCACACCACCAAGCTTATGCCTATTTGATGGTGCCCGAGATCGAGGGCCTGACCAAACAAGCCGCCCAGCGGCTGGACGCGATCCAGCAGATGGAAGAACTGGGCAGCGGCTTTTACCTGGCCATGCATGACCTGGAGATCCGCGGCGCGGGCGAGGTGCTGGGCGAAAACCAAAGCGGCAACATGCTCGAAGTGGGTTTTCAGCTCTACAACGAGATGCTGTCCGAAGCGGTGCGCAGCCTCAAGGCAGGCAAAGAGCCCGACCTGCTCAGCCCCTTATCGGTCACGACCGACATCAACCTGCACGCCCCCGCCCTGCTGCCGGGCGACTACTGCGGCGATGTGCACCTGCGCTTGTCGTTCTACAAAAAGCTGGCCACAGCCAAAACCAGCGACCAGATCGACGCCTTGCTCGAAGAGCTGGTCGACCGCTTTGGCAAACTCCCCCCGCAAGCGCAAACGCTGGTGGATGTGCACCGCCTGCGCGTGCTGACCCAGCCTTATGGCGTCATCAAGGTCGATGCGGCGCCGGGCGTCATCCAGATCACCTTCAAGCCCAACCCGCCCGTGGACCCCATGGCCATCATCGGCCTGATCCAGAAAAACAAACACATCAAACTGGCGGGCAACGACAAACTGCGCATCGAACGCGAACTGCCCGACCCCAAGGCGCGGGCGCAGATGGTGCGGGATGTGCTGCGCTCATTGGGCCAGCCCAAAACCGAAACAGCCGCTGCCTGAGCCCCTTCAACGATCTTCGATAATCCTGACCCATGACCACCGCTACCGCCTCCCCCACAGAGTTTGCCCCCGGCCTCGCCATTCAGGGCTTTACCGCTCCCCTTTCCCTGTCCCAGTTCAAGCTGATCGCGTTTGACATGGACTCCACGCTCATCAGCATCGAGTGCATCGACGAGATCGCCGACGCCGTGGGCCGCAAGGCCGAGGTGGCCGCCATCACCGAGGCGGCCATGCGCGGCGAGATCACCGACTTCAAGGAGAGCCTGCGCCGCCGCCTGGCCCTGCTCAAGGGCGTGACGCTGGCCGACATGGAGCGCGTTTACACCGAGCGCCTGAAGATCAACCCCGGCGCGGCCGAGTTGATCGCTGCTTGCCAAAAGGTGGGCATGAAGGTCTTGCTGGTCTCGGGCGGCTTCACTTTCTTTGCCGAGCGCGTCAAAGAACGTCTGAACATCGACTTTGCCCGCTCCAACCGGCTGGAGATCGTGAACGGCGAACTCACAGGCGGTTTGGTCATGCAAAGCTGGGGCGACATCTGCGACGGCGCAGAAAAACGCCGCACCTTGCTCGAAGTCGCATCACTGCTGGGTATTGAGCCGCACGAGTGCATCGCCATGGGCGACGGCGCGAACGACCTGCCCATGATGGGCGCTGCCGGTTTATCAGTGGCCTACCACGCCAAACCCAAGGTGCGTGAGCAGGCCATGGTGGCCATTCAAGAAGGCGGGCTGGACCGACTGCTGGAAGTCGTCAAGCCCTGAAAGAAGTTGAAGATCGGCTGACTAAGTCCGATCTTCAAGTGTGCTCAGTGGACCGAGCCGCCTGACAAGTCCGGGCTCAAGCCGGTGAACAGGCCTGCTGCATCCACGGGATCGAATTGGTACTCGGCACCGCAAAAATCGCAGCCCACATCCACCTGACCGCGCTCGGCGATGATGCTTTCGACCTCGTCGGTGCCCAGGCTGCGGATCATGTTGCCCACACGCTCGCGGCTGCAGCGGCAAGCAAAGCGGGGGCCGGTTTCGCCGATGAAGGGCTCAAAACGGGCCAGCGGTTCTTCCCAGTACAGGCGGTGCAGGATGGTCTCGGCGTCCAGCGTGAGCAATTCTTCGCGCTTGAGGCTCTTGGTCAAAATCGCAATGCGGCTGAAGTCCTCGCTTTGGCCCAGCACCGCTTCGCGCTCCACCGAATCGGCCCGCCCAGCCAGATTGCCCTCGCCTTCGATCGGCAAGCGCTGGATCAGCAAACCGGCGGCAACTTTGTCATCGGCCGCCAACACCAGCACCGTGTCCAGCTGCTCGGACTGCAGCATGTAATGCTCCAGCACTTCGCTGATGTTCTCCAGCTTCTCGCCTTGGTCGCCAAACAAGGGCACCACGCCCTGATAGGGCTGCTGGCCGGGCAAGCGGTCTTGCGGGTCCAGCGTGATGGCGCAGCGGCCCTGGTTGTTCACGTTGACCATCTGGCTCAACGTAGCGTCCTCGGCCACATCGCCCACTTGGGTGCAGGTGGCACGCAAGCTGAAATCAGGCTGCACCTCGACCACGCCCAGCTTGACCGGTCCGTCTCCAAAAATCTGCAAGACCAAGGCCCCGTTGAACTTGATGTTGCCTTGCATCAGCACACCGGCAGCGGCCATCTCGCCCAAGAGCTGGCGCACAGGAGCGGGGTAAGCCCCGGTTTCGGAGTTGGCAGCGCGACGCGCCAGGATGTCTTGCCAGGCATCGGTCAGGCGCACGAGCATGCCGCGCACCGGCAGGCCTTCAAAAATGAATTTATGGAGTTCGGACAAAATCAATTCACCGGCCTGTCGGCCAATCCTCAAAAGTAAAAGGTCAAGCTCAGCCGATTTTTTTCAAACCGGCTTTGAAACGCTGCGCGTTTGCCACGTAATGGCGAGCGCTTTGGCGCAGGCCTTCGATCTGCTCAGGGCTCAATTCGCGCACCACCTTGGCGGGGGTGCCCATGATCATGGAGCCATCCGGAAACTCTTTGCCTTCGGTGACCAACGAACCAGCCCCGACCAGGCAGTTTTTGCCGATCTTGGCGCCATTGAGTACCACGGCACCGATTCCGATCAAGGATTCGTCGCCGATGGTGCAGCCGTGCAGCATGACCATGTGGCCCACCGTGACGTGCTTGCCGATCTTGATCGGCTTGCCGTGGTCGGCGTGCATCACGCTGCCGTCCTGGATGTTGCTGCCTTCGCCAATCTCGATGGTTTCGGTGTCACCGCGGATGGTGGTGCCAAACCAGACGCTGGCGTCTTTGGCGATCTTGACCGCGCCCATGACCTGCGCCGAGTCGGCGACCCAGGCGGAATCGGCCACTTCGGGCGTGTGTGCATCAAGCTGGTAAATGGCCATGTGTGTCTCCAAGATGGTGATCGGATCGGCGAAACCTACAATTGTAGGCAGGCTCAAGGCCCACGCCTGAGCGCCCGTCTGTCATTTGCCGGTCTGCCCCGGGTTTTGTGACGGTCAACACATTTTGCCGATCTCTTCTTGCCAAGCATGTCCTCTTTGCGAACCGCTGCCCTGGGCCCTTGGGCCGAAGCTGACCCTGTGAAAAAAGCCCAGGCCACTTTGGCCCTGGACCTGAGCATGCCTGTGCATGCGCATGAAGCCCTGCAAGCGCCCTGCCTGAGCCCGGGTCGCCCCGCCAAACCCGAGTTGCTGCCGCACACCCACATCAAGGCCAAATCGCTCACCACGCCTGAGGGCCGGGCCATCTTGCTGCACTCGATCACCCACATCGAGCTCAACGCCATCGACCTGGCGCTGGACGTGGTCTGGCGCTTTGCGGACATGCCCGAGGCGTTTTATACCGACTGGGTGCGCATTGCCCAAGAGGAAGCCAAGCACTTCACCTTGCTGCGCAACCATTTGGTGGGCATGGGCTACGACTATGGCGACTTTCCGGCGCACAACTCCCTGTGGGACATGGCAGAGCGCACCAAGGGCGATTTGCTGGCCCGCATCGGCATCGTGCCGCGCACCATGGAAGCCCGAGGGCTGGACGCATCGCCAGGCGTGAAGAACAAGCTGGTCAGTGCCGGCGACCATGCAGCGGGCAAGATCCTGGACATCATCCTCGAAGAGGAAATCGGCCATGTGGCCGCAGGCAACCGCTGGTACCGTTATTTGTGCGCGCAGCGTGGGCTGGACCCGGTGCCAACCTATGCCGACTTGGTCGCGCAATACGAGGCCCCCAAGCTGCGCCCGCCCTTCAACATGCCAGCGCGGCGATTGGCGGGGTTTGAAGAAGCCGAGTTGGCGGCTTTGAGCTGAGCTTCATGCCAGTAAGTCGACACCTTCAGGTTCGACGTTTTTTCGCTTCGGCAAAAGCCCCATGTCGGAGCTGAAGCCTCCGAACTACTCATGCGCCCCTCTACACATGAGGGTGACCGCTTCAGCGACAATCTGAGCTGTTCTTTGTGTTTTCAGCGCCTGCTGAAATTTTTCTTTTCAACTTGAATCGACACCTGCCATGAGCGTTTACGACACCCTGAAATCCCTGAACATCGAACTGCCCCCCGTGGCGGTGCCCGCTGCGGCCTATGTGCCCTTTGTGCAGTCCGGCAACATGGTCTTCCTGTCGGGCCACATTGCCAAGAAAGACGGCAAGGTCTGGGCCGGCCAGTTGGGCAAAGACATCGGCACCGCCGAAGGCCAGCAAGCGGCCCGTGCCGTGGCGATTGACCTGATGGGCACCTTGCATGCCGCCGTGGGCGACCTGAACAAAGTCAAGCGCATCGTCAAAGTGATGAGCCTGGTCAACTCGACCGGCGACTTCACCGAGCAGCATTTGGTCACCAACGGCTGCAGCGAATTGTTGGGCCAGGTCTTTGGCCCGCAAGTCGGTGCACACGCCCGCAGCGCCTTTGGCGTGGCACAGATTCCGCTGGGCGCTTGTGTCGAGATCGAATTGATCGCCGAAATCGGCTGAATTTCATAACTGGCAAAAATTCAAACAAGGCAAATGATGTCCAAGTGGCTTGTCGCCCTCGCATTGCTGCTCGGTTTGTCGGGCTGCGGCCTGACGTCGACACAAGCCGTGTACGAAGAAATCCGCGCCCAGGAACGGGCCAAGGCGGTGGGCACCAGCGTGCCACCGGGCACGGGCTTGCCGCGCTACGACCAGTACCAAAAAGAGCGCTCCAATCTGTCCCCCGAGAACCGCTGACCCCACATGCAAAACGTTGACCTGAAACACGCCTACCGGCTGCTCAACCACGGCCCCACCGTGCTGGTGGGCAGTGCTCACAAGGGCCGCAGCAATGTGATGGCTGCCGCCTGGGCCATGCCGCTGGACTTTGACACGCCCAAGATCGCCGTCGTCATCGACAAAAGCACCCTCACCCGCGAGCTGGTCGATGCCTCGGGCGTGCTCAGCCTGTGCGTGCCTTGCGTGGCCATGAAAGACCTGGTCATGGCCGCTGGCGGCATGAGCGGCAAAAACCACACCGACAAACTGACGCGATGCCACATCACGACCCAGCCGGCTGCCCAGACGGGCGTGCCGCTGGTGGACGGCTGCATTGCGCAGATGGAGTGCCGTGTGCTGCCAGCCACCGCGCATGTGGCAGGACCGCACGACCTGATCCTGGCCGAGGTGATTGGGGCCTGGGCCGATGAGCGCGTGTTCAGCGAAGGCCGCTGGCACTTTGAAGACGCCGCCCCCGATCTGCGCAGCCTGCACCACGTGGCAGGCGGACACTTTTATGCCATTGGCGAGCCTGTGCGTGCCCTGCCTGTGGTCAATGCCTGAATTTCAACCGGAGACTTCCATGACCCTATCCATGTCCAGCGCGACCCTGCCTGTGTGCACCCGCATGCTCACCAACCTGAGCCACATCCTGGCCAAGGCCGAGCAGTTTGTCGAAGCCAAAAAGATCGACCCCACGGCGCTCACCACCTACCGCCTGGCCCCCGACATGTTCCCCTTCACCCGCCAGGTGCTGATCGCCTGCGATGCGGTGAAAAACGGCGTAGCCCGCATCAGCGGTGTCGAAGCGCCCAAGTTCGATGACACCGAGACCAACCTGGCCCAGCTGCAAGAGCGCATCCAGAAAACCCTGGCCTACATCGCCACCGTGCCCGCCGCAGCGCTGGACGGCACCGAAGACAAAGAGATCACCTTCCCCGCAGGCCCGGGCAAAACCCGCACCCTGAAGGGCCAGGACTACCTGACAGGCTGGATGCTGCCCAATATGTATTTCCACATCACCACGGCCTACGCCATCTTGCGCCACAACGGTGTTGAAGTCGGCAAGATCGATTACCTGTTGGGCGCGCAGGCCTGAGCTGCGCTGCACGTGATTGAAGGGGCCGCTTTTGAGCGGCCCCATTTTCTTCAGCGGCAGCTGAAATTGCTGGCGTCCTCCACCGAGCCACTGCCCTTGTAGGTGGCTACGGTGGGATACGCGCACAGCGGCCGGGTGCGCTTGGCCGACCAGTCGGAGGGCAGTTCGGTGTTCACGCCACCGGCGTTGCCTGCGCCGCGCACGCTGGCCACCACGGCCTGAGGTGCGACGCCCTGCTCCACCCACTTGACCAAGGGACCGAGCAGATCAAACTGATCGGCGGCTGGCCCCATGCTGCAGTGGTTCATACCCGGCACAGGGAAGTAGCGTGCAAAGTCCGATCCCGGATTGGCATTCACGCGGTTCAAACGCTCCACCCACTGGCGGGTGTCTTCGGCCGAGAAAATCGCATCGCTCACGCCGTGGTACATCACCACCTTGGCCCCACGCTCTCGCAATACGGCCATGTTGCTGGGGTTGGCTTCACCGGGTGGGGTCATCAAGGACCAGCCCGACTCGCGGTAAGTGTCGTTGGTGGCCGAGAACATGGCCAGTCGCGCCGTGACGTTTTCTTCCAGCGGCTTGAGCGGCGTGGGCGGCACACTGAAGATGGTGCTGATCGCCAGCGGATCGCGGATCAATGAGTCGATGAACTTCCAGGTGCCCCAGTTGGCCCCGGCAATGCCCAAGTCATAAGGAAAACCTGCGTAAAACGCCTGCCCCGAAGAGGTCTTGGCCCCCGCAAACACGTCGGCAATCACCTTCTTTTGCGCGGTGCTCAGGCAGGCACCATTGCGCTCGCCAGTGCAGGTGGGCACATCGGTGTGCACATTGAAATTTGCTTGGCACGCTTGGGTCGCTTGCACCATGCCGTCCCGCACACCGTCGAGCGCATCGCATTTGTCTGCAATGGCCTTGGCCACGGTGTTGCGCTCTTGCGGGGTGAAGGCGCTGGCCAGATCGGGCAGCGTGCCGTTGGGGTTCATCGGGTTTTTCACCGTGGCCCCCGGCGTGGCGATGGTGGCCCACTGCTGTGCGCCCCAGATTTGCGTGAGCGCGGCATAGGGCAAGCGGTAGCCCGGCGCACCGACCAGGTAACCGTCGTACTGATCGCCCACACGGGCCGCAGCCACCATGGCGTGACGCCCCCCGTTGGAGCAGCCGCCGATGTAAGAACGGTCAGGTCCCTTGCCATAAGCACCAGCGATCAATTGCTTGGCCATGGGTGTGAGCTTTTCGACCGCTTGGTAACCGTAGTCCAGGCGGGCTTGAGGCTCCAGGCCAAACACCGTTGTTTGGGGGCCTGAGTGGCCGGCGTCCGAGCTGATGACCGCAAAGCCTTGCATCAAGGCCCCCGTGAGCGGTCCGCCGCCCAAGGCACCCAAGGCGGGTTGAACAGAGCCATCCAGCCCACCATTGCCTTGGTAATAAAACCGGCCGTTCCAGGCCATGGGCAGGCGCATCTCAAAGCCGATGGCGTAGTCACGCCCATCGCTGCCTTTGCGCTCGTGCATGCGCCCTTTGACCAGGCAATGTTCAGGAACAGGACGATCGCCCTGCATGACGGCCCCAGCGGCCACCGGTGCCGAGGACTCGATGCGGGTGTTGGCCAGCTTCAACGACGAAACCAAGGCACTGCAGTTGGGCAATGAGGCTCCCGTGGCGGCCTTCAAGGGGGCCACGGCAGAGCCCTGCAAAGTACCGCAGGCGATCAAGATGCCGACAGCAGACAAAACGCCTGCGCCCTGTATGACTCTGAGCAAAATTTTGGAATGCATGGTGGTCTCCTTGGAATTCATTCAAATTTATGGGACTGATAAGAACATCAGGCCACTTCAAAAAAACGCATCACCACCTTGTCGGGGTGGCGTGCGCCGGTGCCAATGAACAGCCGCTCGGTGATCCAGCCCAGCGAGGCCGAGGCTGTCTCAAAGCTGGGGCTGCAACGAAAGTAAACCGCCTCGGGCGGCACAGGCTCGCCGCGCACCAACCGGGCCATGACCTCAGGCGCGGCCGTGCGCACAGCGCGGTTTTGCACAAAAATCAAATCGCCACCATCGGTCTCGATCGTGTAACGCGCGTCCAGCTCGGCCATGCGTTCGTTCACGATGAGCTGGAAATCGGCACCGCCGGACAACACACGGGCCGTCCAGCCATGGCCTTGCACCTGACCACCCAAAATCGGGATCAGTCGACGCACGCCGTGGTGGGTCTGACCGACCTCCTGGGGCTTGTCCACCTGGACGGACAAATCGGCAAAAAAGTTCAGTTCGGGGGTGGGCAAATTCAGCATGGGCCTAGGGTATTCCTAAGGCAGTGGCCTGTCTGTCCTCCCTTAAGATGACGGGAAAACCCTGCCCCTTGCTTCACACATGCGTCAATGGACCCCTTCTTGCACCAGCAGCCCTGTTCAGGTGCTGCAAGGCCTCATCGGCCTGATGGGGCAGCGGGAGTTTGAAACTTCGCTGCTGGACCATGTCCACCCCTTGGTGCCCGCGGCGTCTTATTCGATTTACCAGACAGGCCACGGCTGCGACCCCACGCGGTTCATGTCGTCCAGCCTGGGCATTCCCGACACCACCCGTGAATGCTGGAACGCTTACCTCTCGGGCCCCTATCGGAGCGACCGCACTTTGGCGGTGCAGGACGACTCGCCAGACGGCATGGTGCTGTGCCACATCACCGCGCCCGAAGTGCCAGCCCAGCACCGCGCCCGCGTGTACGAGGCTCACGGCATGGCCGAGCGGGTGTCGATTGTTCAGCGCCAAAACGCCGCGATTTTTGCGATCAATTTTTACCGGCACGATCACCAACGCCCCTTCAGCGACGGCCAGCTGTCGGACTTTGAATCGCTGGCACCCGCCTTGCTGAGCCTGGCGCAAAAGCAAATCGAGCTGACCCGCCCTCGGCTCAGCAAACGCAGCATCGGCGATTGGACGCATCCCTTGCAATGCTTTGCCCCCGCCTTGACCGAGCGCGAAGTGGACGTGTGCGCCCGGCTGTTGACCGGCATGACACAAGAAGGCATTGCGAACGACCTGGGCCTGAGCCTGCCCACCGTCAAGACCTACCGCAACCGCGCCTTCGGACGATTGGGCATCCACTTCAAGAGCGAGTTGTTTGCGCTGCTCTCGGGCTGACTGACAAGTGCATCGCAAGCAATGTCTCGGACTTTGTCTTGCCGACACCCCAGAACGACCTTTGTTTTGCGATATGGCATCAGCCCCTGAAATCTACCCACATGATTGAAGTCTTTTATTCAGCTGTGGCGCGTGTAGGTGCAACACAAATTTCAACCGATTGATCCTCTGCTTGCTCACAAATGCATTCCTCAATTCGGGATGGTGTGCATGCACTGTTATCGGCAAGCCACGGCACACGGGACGTGCCAGCGACCGCCCCACCTGTCTTGGCATTAAATCCAAGGTAACTGACGCGGCTGTAGGCATCCGCAACAGCTGTAAGCACCGGTTCGTAACGTTGATCCTTGGCGGGGCTGAAGATCTGTGCTGTTGTGATCACCGGGGACCAAATGTAGTTGGAGGCCAAACCTCCATTAGTGCCATTGGCCAAGTTGTAGATCACTGTCACATTTTTTTCTTGCCCTGGTTCAGCGGTATCAAATTGACCATCCACACTGGCCATGCTGAGGGTTTCATTGCCGATCAAACCCAACATCGAGCCTTTGATGACGCCAGCGAAAGTCGTGCCATCGTAGTTCTTGTCCAACGCTTGGGTGCCCGCAATCGTCAAAGGCGCTGGCGTGATCACCCCATTGGTGCCCGTCAAGTTGTTGCCGCCACTGAGGTAGTAATTGCCACGATCAGTTCCTGTCAATGCCAAATTGTTGAAGGCGTAACTGAGGTCTGTTCCCACATTTTTCTGGCTGAATGCGCCTGTTCCACTCACCCCCAATTGGTCGCCCATGAGCTGCCCAGACAATGACAAAGTGGCATTACCCATGGCCGTTGTCCCGTCATAGACCTTGCTCACACCCGCGGCGCTGGTGCTGACCGCTTTGGGCGTCACTGTCAGATTACCCACATAGACAGGCGCGCCTACAAAATTGGAGCCCGTGACGATGGCAGTCGCATCCTTGATGGCGTATGCACCCACCACCGTATGGCCGGTGCTGCTTTGCGAGGCCACTGCAGCGCCGCTGTAGGGCTTGAGCACCGTGGCCACCGAGCCCCCTGCACCATCGCTGAAGGTGAAGCTGTTGCCCGTGCCCGACTGGCTCAAGGTGTGGATCACATTCGAGCCATCCAGGTATTGCGCTGTCGTGCTGTAAGTTGGCGCTGTGCCATACACCGTCGAGACATTGTTGGTGCGAATCAACAACTGGTTGGCCGGCACGATGGTGTAGTCTCCATTGTCATAGCTGATGGTGTAGTTGCCCGATGTCAAACCACTGGCCACCAAAGTGCCCGCATAGGTGCCTGCGCCCACGTTGGTGCTGGCGTTGGTGCGGGTGACGCTCAAGGTGCCACCCAGCACCGCGCTGGTTTCACCATTGACCAAACCGCTATAGCTCACGCCGTTGTAGCCCGTGGCATCGGCCTGGGTCACGAACTTGGCATCGGCATTGGCCGTCACGGTCAAGGCCGCTTTGCTGATCGTGCCCGTGGCCGTGCTGGTGCTGACGGTGTAGTTGTTGCCGCTGTTGCCGTCGCTGATGGTGTAGCCGCTGTTGACCTGCAAGGTCGAGCCATTGCTGCCCATCACGTCCTTGCTGGCAAACGCTTGGCTGGCCGTGAAGGTGTCCATACTCTCCAAAGCGTCAGCGGTGACCGCCACATTGGAATTGGTGGTGCCGTCATAGGTCTTGCTGTCTGTTCCAGCAGCCAAGGTCAAGGCCTTGGGGGTGATCATGGCCGTGGTGGTCGCGCTGGTGCTGGCCAGGGCGTAATTGCTGGCGTCTGTCCCATCGATAGCCAAACCACTGACCGTCACAGTCTTGCCGACCACGTTGCCATTGCCGTCCTTGGCCACATGGCGGTCGGCAAAGCTTGCGCTCGAGTTGCTGAAGGTCACGCTGTCGCCCGAGATCACATCGGCACTGCTCATGCCATTGACAGTCTTCAAAGTGGCGTTGGCTGTGCCATCGTAGGTCTTGTCGTTGGCCTGCACAGTTGCCGTCAATGTTTTGGCGGTGATCGTGCCCGTTCCATTGACACTGGCTTGCTGCACCAAGGTGTAGTTGCCGGCGTCGCCACCTGAGAGGCTCAATCCCGAGAAAGTGACGGTGTTGTTAGTCGCCGTCACGTCCTTGCTGGCGTAGGTGCCCGCAGCAGTGCCGGACAGGCTCACGCTGTCCGTGGCAATGACTTTGGCGTCGGTGCTCAGGCTGGAGCCTGCCGCCACCGTGCCCAGCGTGGCCGTGCCACCCAATGAGGCACTGGTGCTGCGGTCATAAGTCTTGTTGTTGACGGTCAAACCAGCGTAGGTCACGCTCTTGGCGGTGATGCTGCCCGTACCCGTCACCGTGGTGGGCAGGTTGTAATTGTTCAGGTCAGTCGCGCCGACCGCAGTGAAGTCGGCACTGGCGAGGTTGGCCGTTACCAGATTGGCTGTGGCCACGTCCTTGGTGTTGTAAGTGCCTGCGGTCTGACTCACGGTCGCGGTTTCGGCCACGCCATTGACCGTCACACCCGTGGCCGTGATCGCACCGCTGGCCAATGCGGCCATTCTTGTGCCGTCATAAACCTTGGTCTGGTCACTCATCGCCACGGTCAGATTGGCCTTAGCAATGGTCAGATCGGCATTGGTGATGGACACGCTGTAGTTGCCGGCATCGTTGCCGCTCACCGCCATGTTGGAGCTGTAGGTACCCGCGTTCTTGCCGCTACTTGCGCCGCTGATGGTGATCGCGTCTGTGCCGATGAAGCCACTGCTGGTGGCTGCGTCTTGCGATTGGGTCAGGCCGCTGTAGGTCTTGGTGGTCGCTGTTGCGCTAACCGTGGCGCTCTTGGGCGTCACGCTCACGCTGGAGCCTGTCGTGCTGATGGCGTTGTAGTTGTCGCTGATGCCGCCGTTGGCGCTGGTGCCCAAGGCCAAGCCCGTCACGCTGCTGAGTGCCTGGTTGGTCTGCACGTTCTTGCTGGCCAGGTTGCTGGCATCGCCCAAGCCGGTCAAGGTGAAAGTCTCGCCGTTCACGCCGGTGGCGGTCAAGTATTGGCCTGCAAAAGTTTTGCCAGCGTCATAAGTGCGGGAGCCAGACAAGGCCAAGTTGGCTTTGTTGATCGTGCCAGTGGCCGTGCTGGTGCTGACGCTGTAGTTGTTGCCGCTGTTGCCGTCGTTGATGGTGTAGCCGCTGTTGACCTGCAAGGTTGAGCCATTGGCACCCAGGACATTCTTATTGGTAAAGGCTTGGCTGACGGAAGCCGTGTCGTTGCCTTCCAGACCCGTGACCGTGACGGTCGCGCCAGAGCTGGTGGTGCCGTCATAGATCTTGGTGTCGGTGACCGCAGCCAAAGTCAAGGCCTTGGCCGTCACATTGGCCGTGGTGGTGGTGCTGGTACCGGGCAAGCTGTAGTTGGCGGCATCTGTACCGCTCAGGCTCAAGCCTGTGGCCGTGACCGTTTTCCCCGTGCCGACATGTTGCGTATCAAACGTGGCCCCAGTGCTGTCCAGATTCACCGCATCACCAGACACCACACCCGAGACGGTTTTAGTGGTCAAAGTGGCGGTGGTACTGTCGTTGTACACCTTGTTGTTCGCCGTGACCGAAGGCGTCAAGGCCTTCAGCGCCACCGTCACGATGGCCGACTGCCCAGAAGTCAAAGCCGTGGTGTATTTGCTGCTGACAGGCGCAGAATAGGTATAGCCCGATGTGTTCGCCTTGAGCTTTTGCGCCGTGCTGTAAGCGGTCGATTGCAGCGTCGATGCCGCCAAGCTGTTGATGATCGCGGTGTCAGTGATCTTGAGCGTACCGGCGGTGGTGCTGGTGCTGTTGACATTGCTCACGCCGGAAGTGGTGTTGGCCGTGTTGAGCGCTGCAAGCATGTCGGTCCACAAAGCGGCAACGTCGGTGTTGCCGGTGTTGGCATCACCATAGGTTTTGCTCACAGTCGCCCCGTTGAGGGTACCGACATCCACCTTGCTGCGGAACATCACCTGAGCCTTGGGTCCACTGGCAATGGTGCTGCCATAGGCCACGTTGGCATCGGCGTTTTGTACATTGGCCCCCACTGCAGACAAATACAAATTGGCCAAAGAAGCGTCCAGCGACGACATGGCCGCTGTGTTGGCCGATGTGGGGCTGCCGCTGTAAACATACAAATGACCTGTGCCGCTGTTGGTCACGCTGTTGCCAGCAACGGGCTTGACTTGGCCACCTGTGGCCACGCCAGCGGCCAGCAGCTTGCCTGCAGCCAAGACAATGTCACCCGCACCTGTGCCACTCTTGACGATCTTGGGCGAAGACAGATCACCTTGACCGTCGGTGGTCAACACCACATCGGCATTGGCGTTTTGGGTGATTTGCGGAACGGTGCCTGACGTGTAGTCGTAAACAATGCTTGCCGTAGAAGCCGTTGTCCCATCGCCCGCTGCGATGTTGATGGCCCCGGCAGAACTGGCGTTGGTGATCGAGGTGCCCGCTTGAACCCTCACATTCCCAGACAGTGATTTGATGGTGGTTGCCCCATTGCTGGAGTTGTTGTTGACAACATTTCGCAACAACACGCCAGCAAAAGGACTGGTTCCGTTTGCTGTTCCCGTGATGGAGATTGCATCAGCGCCCGCAAAATTGCTGCCGTTGGCCAAACTGATCACCGAACCCGGCGTATCAATATTGACACCGATGTTTTTGCCTGTGCCAGTCAGTGAAATAGCCCCCTTGGAGCTGACAGCGCTTCCAACATAGACACCTGTTCCGACAGGGGAGGTTGCACTGGACAAGCCTGTTACGTTGATGGCGCCCGTGTTGGCCGTCACATTTGCACCTAAATAAACACCCTGGCCAGATGAAACACCCGTGGCAGTCCCACTCAAAGTGATAGAACCCGACCCGGTGGAATTGACCAATTGGGATACCCGCAGACCGTCTGTTGACGCTGCAGTTGTAGAACCTGTCAAACTGATGTTGCCCGTCGTGGTCAAACCCACCGTGCCCGTGACGGTGTTGGCGCTGTTGATGGTGTTGACAGTGCCCACCAGCAACGCTGTGCTGTCAACCAAAGTCACCGAGCCAGTACTGCCCGCCAATGTACTCACCGAATTGGCTGTGCTGTCCAAGGTATAGGCCGCTGTTGCACCCAACAATTCAAGACCTGTGGCCTTGATGGCACCCGATGCGCCATCGGTCACAGTGCTGGTGGCCCCTGAGGCATTGAGGGTCAGGTTCTTGCTGGCCTCGACCGTCCCCGCTGTCGCAGGGTCATCGCCCACGTTCAAAACAGCATTCACAGCGATGTTGCCAGGCGTGAGCAGGGTCAAGTTGCCCATCGCCGCGTTGGTCGTGACGTTGGAAGACACCGTCAAGCCACCCGCATTGGCCTTGCCAATGACCACGTTGCCGGCAGTGATGTTTTTCAGCTCTGCATTGGAAACGCCCAACGTTTCAGATCCGACAGTTTGAACGTCTGCGCCGCCAACATTGATATTGGTGCCAGCGGTCTTGTTTTGAATGGTCACCGTGCCTGTACCGGCATTGATGGTGGCCGAGGTGGACGAGTCCATCGACAGGGTGTCGGTGTTCAAGGTGATGGGCGCATTGCCTGAGCTGGAAATTTTTCCACCACCAGACCCTGCCGTCGTCAAAGCAATACCAAATGCAGGATTGGTCGTTGACGTGTTGGTGCCGGTGATGTTGATGGCGCCCGAGACAGAAGTGACCGAGCCGTTGTTGAAAATATCCACGCCGTTGTTGCGCTCTGTAGATCCACCCGCATTGCTGTTACCGCCAACGCCAGTGATGGTCACAGTGCCTGCGCCCGTGGCCCCCAGATTGGCATTGTTTTGGACCATGACGCCGACGTTGGCGCGGTTGCTGCCCTGGCCCGTGCCAGTACCCGTGACATTGACGGAACCACCGGTTGTGGTCACCCTCGAGCCGCCAGCCATCCAGGTGCCGAAGTTGTAATTGTTGTTAACACTGGCAGTACCCGCACCACCTGTGCCTGTGATCGTGACCGTGCCCGTCGTCGACCCTGCCACGTTCGATGCAGTACCAGTCAGTTGGTCAATGGCTACACCCGCATTGGTGTCACTTCCATTGCCACCTTCACCCAGGATGGCAATATTTCCAGCACCTGTGGTCGCTACAGTTGAACCAATGATTCTCACTCCCATCGCTTGGAAGTCACCGTAATTGGTGGATGTCGTGGTGGCACTGCCCTGGCCATTCATGGCGATGTTGCCGCCACCGGCGCTCACGGACACCCCATTGAGCAAAATGCCGGCGGCACGGTTGCCGTTGTTAGCAGATGTGTAGCCCCTCGCATTGCCCAAACCATCACCCGCAGCGCCGCCGCCCATGGTGATGTTGCCGCCGTTGCTGTTGATGCTGGCCGCATTGCTGACCACGATGGCACCCGCGCCACTGCCATCGGCATCGCTGTTAAGGAGAATATTCAGTTTGCCTACACCCGTACCCGATGCAGTCATGTTGCTGTTGACCACAATTTCATGGTTGGCCAAAAGCTTGACCGTCGCGTCTGCCGTGCCGGCGGTTTTGCTGATGCCCGTGCTGCTATTCACGGTGATGTTGTTGCCACTAAGTAAAGTCAAATTACCATTGGGGTTGCCCATGGTGCCCATGTTGACGGCCCCCGTCACCGTCAGATTGCCTGAACCCGTCGCGTCGTTGCGCCCGATGACCGTGGTCGCGGCAGAAATCTTGCCCAGTTCTGCCTGGCTCACGGCCAAGGTATTGGGCACACTGGCCCAGGCATCCGCAGCGGTACCGCCCACGTTGATCAAGGTGCCTGCTGTCTTGTTTTGAATCGTCACCGTGCCACTGGTGGTGTTGGCACTGACCAGAGAACTGTCCACCAGGTTGATGCTGTCGGTGGTCAAGGTCACCTGGGCGGCTGTCGAATTGATTTTGCTGTCGCCGGTCAACGAGATCCCATTGCGGCCGGCGCTCGTGGTTGCACCACCGGCTGCGCCGGTGATGGAAATGTTGCCACTGGCGGACTGGATCAAAGGTGCGCCAGTCCCCGTGCCGGCCATCCACAAGCCCATGTTGTCGCCGCCCGAGGTGCTGCTGTTGCCACCGCCTGTGGCGGTGACGGTCAAGGTGTTGGTGCCAGAAGCGGTGACTTTGCCGCCATCGACCACCGCCACGCCAGCGTTCAAGCCGCCCGTGGTGTTGCCGCCCGTACCATCCACATTGACATTGCCGCCACTGGAGGTGACTTGTGCAGACTGAGAAATTTGCACACCAATATTGCGGTCACTGCTGCCTGAGCCGCCGCCTGTGCCCTGCACGGTGACAATGCCACCGGTGGACGTCACCGTCGCCGAGTTGGTAACGCTGACGCCATAGTTGTAAGCCAATGCCCCTGCGCCGCCCTGACCCCAAATCCAGGTGCTGCCGGATGAGCCGCCTGTAACAGACCCGCCATCCAGCAAAACGCCATTGTTGTGACCCAATGCGAAACTGGCAGGTGTATTGGTGCTGGCACCTCCGATACCAAAGGCAGCCATAGAACCAGCGCCCGTTGTAGACACCGTGCTGTTGGTCATGACCACGCCACGTCCCGATGCCGTGCTCGACGTGCCTCCTTGGCCGTTGATTGAAATATTGCCGCCACCTGCATTGATCGTGGTGCTGATCAACTCCACGCCATTGGGTCTGGCGCTGTAGCCGCGGGCATAACCGCTGGCGTCACCGGCTGTGCCACCCCCTAAATTGATCTTGCCACCGTTGCTGGTGATGGCCGAGCCGGTGTTCATCACAATGGCACCCGCACCGCTGCCATCCAGATCACTGTTGAACACCACATTCAGTTTGTTGCTGCCTGTGCGTGCGATGCTCACACCGGCGTTGACCACAATGTCGCGCTCGGCTTGCAAGGTCAGGGTGGCGTCTGCGGCGCCTGTGACGGCGATGTTGCTGGCGACGGTGATGTCGCCATTGGCTGTGCCGCTGGCGTTGGTGGTTTTGACCACCACGCTGGTGCCGCCACTGAGTGTGCTGGCCAAGGTGGTGGCACTGATGGTGCTGGCCGTGGTGCCCGTGGTGTTGGGGTTTTGAGTGATCGGGTTGGTGCCACTGCTGGCAATGCCCGATGTAGCCGCTGCGCCGATGGTGATGTCGGTCGGGTCCAACAACCACTCACCGGCCTTGACCTGGATGCCATCCACCACCAAGTGCTGGCCTGAGGTCTCCACAAAGCCTTTTTGGCTTTCCAGGGTGGCCGCGCTGACATCGGTACTCGCCGCCAGAGCACCTGAGTCCACGTCACGCCCAATGACGATGCTGCCGCCCTTGGCGGTGGCATCGCTGCTGTTGGCTTTGATCTGACCGTCCACCACGATGCGGCCGTTGTCGGCCAGCAGATGCACATCGCCAGCTTGTGCGCCCGAGGTGTCAATTTGGCCCGACTGTTGCACACTGGCCAAGGCCAAGGCCCCGGCCACGGCAGAAGCCTGCAGGTACACCTGCCCGCCTTCAGCCACGATCACCCCGCCCTTGCGGTTGGCCACGCTGGCATTGATGCTGGCGGGGCTCAGTTCGAGTTTGATCTTGCCGGTGCTGCCCAGGGGCACGCTGATGCGGTCGGCCGCGCCCAGAGCCACGCGGCCTTGGGGCGCGATGATTTGGCCTTCGTTGCTGACTCTGGCACCCAGCAGGGCCACATAACCGCCAGGCGCGGTCCGGATGGTGCCTTGGTTGAGCACCTCGCCATTGCTGCCATCGCCCACGTAGCGGTAGCGGCCCTGCATGAAGTCGGCATCCGAAATGTTCAGCGCCGAAGCCGTGAACCCTGCCGTATTGACACTGCCATCACTGCCCACCACGATGCCACGAGGGTTGACCAAGACGACCTGACCGTTGGCGTTGAGTTGCCCAAAGATTTGGGTGGGGTTGTCCGACAGCACCCGGTTGAGCAAGACCGATTGGCTGCTGGGCTGCACAACATTGACCTTGGCCGCAC
>JBEEJQ010000040.1:0-18322 GCA_041169105.1 Pseudomonadota bacterium
TGGGTGATTGACCTGGGGCCGGAAGGGGGCAATGCAGGCGGTCGCATCGTCGCAGCCACAACTCCTGAAGCCTTGGTGATTTTGGGCACGCACACGGGCAAGGCGCTGGCACCGGTGCTGGCGCGAGTTTGACCTTTGAGTGAAGGCGTCGGGGCTGAAGCCGCCGACCTACTTGCAGCAGTGGATTTGTAGGTCGGTGGCTTTAGCCCCGACGTGGCTGCGAAGGGGTGGCGATCAAGCAGCCGCTGCGAGTCGCCATAATGAAGTCACTTCCTTTGCTCGCGCCGCATGCAGCGGGTCTGACGCATCCTGCGCTTTGCCGTGCACCGGCTTCACATCCATGCGGCCCAGCACCTGCAGGCCTGCGTCCGCAATCCACCCGAGCAAGGCTTCGCGGGTGCGCAGTCCCAAGTGCTCGGCCAGGTCCGACAGGATCAGCCAGCCTTCGCCGCCTTCGCACAGGTGGGTTTTCAGGCCTGCCAGAAAGCCCTTGAGCATCTGGCTGCCTTCGTCATACACCGCTTGCTCGAGCACCGAGGTGGGGCGAGCGGGCAGCCACGGCGGGTTGCACACCACCAGCGCGGCCTGGCCCGGTGGGAACAGATCGGCTTGCAGCAACTGCACTTGGTTTTGCAAGCCCAGGCGTTGCAGGTTGTCGCAGGCGCAGGCCAAAGCACGTTCAGCCATGTCGGTGGCCACCACCTGTTTGGCCCCGCGCCGAGCCAACACGGCCGACAGCACGCCGGTGCCCACGCCGATGTCAAAAGCCACCGAGTGTTCTTTCAGGGTCGCAGGCAAGGGGGCCTTGGCCACCAGGCCCACGTACTCGCCACGCACCGGTGAGAACACACCGTAATGCGGGAAGATCCGCAGGTCTTCGCCCAATGCGGGCAGCTCGACACCGTTCTTGCGCCACTCGAAAGCGCCGATCACACCTTGCAAAGCACGCAGCGAGATCACCGAGGCTTCACCCGTGGCCGGGCCAAAGGCTTGCGCACAGGCTTCTTTGGCGTCGGGTGCCCGGCGCAACGCAATGCCGTAGTCGCCATTCAATTCAATCAACACCTGGCTCAGCACGCGCGTGCGCTGTGCTTGGGCCTGGCGGTGCGTGTGAAATGCCGCGCCGGGCAGGGGCGCAGCCGCATCGGCTTTTTTGCGCTTGGCTTTTTGCGGTTTGTCGATGCGCCGCGCCATGGCTTGCAGCAGTTGGCGGGCGTTTTGAAAATCGCCGCGCCACAGCAGGCCCGTGCCCTCGCAAGCCAGTCGGTAGGCCGCATCGGCCGTCAGGGTGTCGTCGGCCAGCACCACGCGGGCAGGCAGGTTCTGGTCAGAGCGCCATACGGCGCTGCGTTCGGTGTCTTTTTCAGACCAAGTCAAAAGGGATGTGTTTGTGTTCACGCGATGCCGTTTAGCAGGTGTTGTGCCAATTCGGCAAAGCCCGCGCCACGTTCACTGGGGGTGATGTAGCGGGGAGGGTGGGTCAGTTGCGCCTCAAAGCGCCGGATGTTGGCCACGCCCACGCTGTGCGGGAAGCGCTCGAACATCACCTGATCGTTGGTCGAGTCTCCCACATAAACCCAGCGGTCGATTTCAGCGTCCAGATCGCGGCCCCACAAGGTGCGCACGATCCAGCGGGCACCGGAGAGTTTGCTGTGATCACCAAACCAGCCGTTGATGTGGATGCTGCTCACGGTGGCGGTCATGCCCTCGCTTTGCAGGATGCGCACCACCGCTTCGATGGCGCTTTGCGGCAGGTGGGTGAACTCGCTGTGGTCGATGGCGATGTCGGTCTCGCGCCCCGCATGGTCTTGAGACAGCTGTGCGCCGGGCACCTCATACAGCACGCGCTGACCAACGGCCTGCATGCGTGCGAAGTTGCGCTCTCGCGTGGCGGCGTCTTGCTGGTAGATCTTGCGTTGACCATGCGCCAGGTCGGGCAGCAAAGCCACCGCGCCGTTTTCGGCCACGATGGCATCGACCGGCCATTGATTCACAAAAGGCTCGCTCCAGCCCACAGGGCGACCGGTGATGGGTACCACATGCAAGCCGCCGGCTTTCAGATCGGCCAGGGCTTGCAAGGCATCGGGCGTGATGGCCCCTTCGGTGGTCAGGGTGTCGTCGATGTCGGTGAAGACGCCGATGGGACGCAGCGCCTTGTCGGCCAATGAATGGAGTGTCAGCATGGGCAAGGGTTCTGCCGAGGTTTGTAGCGCTGCGGCTTGGAAGGGTGGACGGCGCTGCTGAAGTGCCGGTCCATTTTGCCTCAAGCCCTCAGGGCGCGATTTGGGTTTTGAGCTTGTCCGTGGCCCGGATGCGCGTGCTCGACTTCCATTCAAGGCGAGACACATAGGATTTGGCCCGGTCTTCGGAGCGGAAGGGGCCGGTGATCAGGTTGAATTGCCATTCGTCAGTGCCCGACAATTTGCGTACGGCCACGATGCGGGCGTTGGTCAGTTCCTTGTGCTTGGATTTGAGTTTTTGCGCCTGCTCCAGGTTGCCAAAGCTGCCGTGTTCGACCACATAGGTATCGGCTGGCAAGGCCTTGAGCCAACGCGCCCCGGCTTGCGCAGCATCGGGCAGCGCCTTGCCATCGGCATGGGGGACCTTGGCGGGGACGGGCTTGCTGGCGGCTTCGGCCGTTTGGGTTGGCGTTTCGTGCACCTTGATCGCCGTCGCTTCGCTGGGCTGCGCAGCGGAGGCTGTTGTCGTGGGGGCCGGTGTGGTCTGCGTCAACCTGGCCGCCTCTGCTGCTGGCGTTGATGATGTGCCAAAGTTGCCCCAGATCAGCGCTCCGAGCATACCGGCGGACAGAAGTCCGACACTGATTTTCAGGCCTGGGCTGAGCTTGTTTGCAGGCCATTCGAATGGGGCTGGCTCAGCCTTGGAGGTAGCAATCTCTTCACTTTCAGGAACGGTATTGGCTAATGGATCGGAGTGAGCCCATAATTCGATGGGGGCCATTTCCGAAGTGTCATTGGCGTCGAGGTCCAAAAAAATGCATTCGGTGTTGGCGTGCTCCTTCCAGGCTTGCAAAGCTTGGTCGCTTAGCCAAATGGCGCGAAATGGCAAAGCCGGGAACAACTCAATCAGTCGGAAGATGATCGACTGTTGTTCTGTGGTGAGCAAATGCGCTTGATGAATCACCCAGACCCGCAGTGAAGATGGGCCTGATTCGGGGATTCCCTGTTGGAGCAGATAAGGGGCCACCTCCTGATTCAATCGACTGATCAGACTCAAAAAGGCATCGCCGCTGTATTCTTCAATGACCACGCCCTCGTCCATGTCGCGAAGGCATGTCTCTAGATCGGCTGCGTAGCGCTTCAGTGCGGCCTCATCTTGACTGACCACACCCAGGCTGCGGACATTCTCCAGAAGGGAGCGTGCCAGAACGGCAGGGGCGTAAAGAGATGTCATGCGGGTGGACTCCGAGACATGAGATGGCGTTAAAAGATTCATTGACTTCGATTGTAGAGTCTACAAAAGGCATCTTTCGGGCTAATTGCTGTGGGCTTTTTGAGCTGCGCCTGAAGTGGTGTGTCCATGCTCGCAATCCCTGATGAAGGGCTTCGCCGGGGTGACAGTTTTTTACGGGTGACAAGGGCATCATGAGCCAATCAAGATCGCTTTTTTTGGAGACTCCCATGACCCATTTCACCCGCCGCCCGGTGTTGCGCACGGCCCTTGCATTGGCTTTGTCGTGCACAGGCCTGTCCGTGCTGGCCCAAAGCGCCTGGCCCAACAAGCCCGTCAAGATCGTGGTGCCCTTCACGCCGGGCGGCACCACCGACATCTTGGCTCGGGCCGTGGCGCCGGACTTGTCCAAAGCTTTTGGTCAGCAGTTCGTGGTCGAAAACAAAGGCGGTGCGGGCGGCAACCTGGGTGCCGAGATCGTGGCCAAGTCGCCTGGCGACGGCTATACCTTGCTCATGGGCACCGTGGGCACCCACGGTATCAACCGTGCGCTTTACGCCAAACTGCCTTATGACCCTTTCAAGGACTTTGCGCCTGTCACCTTGGTGGCGGGTGTGCCCAATGTGATGGTCATCAACGCCGAAAAAGCCGCAGCCAACAAGATCAACACCGTCAATGACTTCATCAAATACGCCAAGGCCAACCCCGGCAAGCTGAACATGGCGTCGAGTGGCAACGGCACCTCCATCCACCTGGCGGGCGAGCTGTTCAAGAGCATGACGGGGACATTTATGACCCACATTCCCTACCGTGGCTCTGGCCCGGCCTTGCTGGACCTGGCGGCCGGCAACATGGATGTGATGTTCGACAACCTGCCTTCGGCCATGCAGCTCATCAAGGGCGGCAAGATCAAGGCGCTGGCCGTGACCAGTGCGCAGCGCTCGGCAGCCTTGCCCGATGTGCCCACGGTGGAAGAAGCCGCTGGCCTCAAAGGCTTTGAAGCCAGCAGCTGGTTTGGCTTGCTGGCTCCTGCCGGCACGCCGCCCGATGTGGTCAGCCGCATCCAGCAGGAAGTCGCCAAGTCGCTGGCCACACCGGCCATGAAAGAGCGCTTGGCCACCCTGGGCGCGATCCCCAGCGGCAACACGCCTGCCCAGTTTGCCGCGCTGATTGAGAGCGAGCACAAGAAGTGGGCCGAAGTGGTCAAGGCCTCTGGCGCCAAGGTGGACTGATGGCCTGGTTTGAAGGCTTTGAGCGCCGGGCTCTGAACATTCAGGGCTTGCCCGTGGCCTTCAGGCAGTCTGCGGATTGGGAAGCCCAACAGCACTTGCCGGTGCTGGTCTTGTTGCATGGCTTTCCGCAAACCCATGTCATGTGGCACCGCATGGCCCTGCAGCTGCGTGGCCGTTATCGCTTGGTGCTGCCCGACTTGCGCGGCTACGGCGATTCTTCGCATGAATGCGGCGATGCCCAACACGCCCACTACAGCAAACGCGCCATGGCCGCCGAAGTTGTAGGTTTGCTCGATGCTTTGGGCGTGGGTGATTTTTATCTGTGCGGCCACGACCGTGGTGGGCGGGTGGCGCACCGGCTGGCGCTGGACCATGCCCAGCGCGTGAAGAAGTTGTGCGTGATCGACATCGCGCCGACGCTGGACATGTACAGCGGCCTCTGGGGCAAAGCCCCTCAAGTCTCGGGCCCCGTGTCGGACCCGTACTTTGCGTTTGCGCAGGCCTACTACCACTGGTTCCACCTGACCCAGCCCGCGCCACTGCCCGAGTTCATGATCGGTGGCAACGCCAAGGCCTACCTTCACGCCAAACTTGGCGGTTGGGGCAGTCAGGGCATGGGCTACATCGAGCCCGAGGCCATGGCCGAATACGAGCGCTGTTTTTGCAACCCTGCGCTCAATGCCCAGGGGCTGTCAGCGGCCATCCACAGCGCGGCTGAAGACTACCGCGCCAGCGCAGGCATCGACTTGCAGCATGACCGTGAAAGCCGCGAGCGCGACCAAAAAATCGCTTGCGACACCTTGGTGCTTTGGGGCGAGCGTGGCGTCGTCAACCGCATGTTCAAACCGGTGGCGCTGTGGCAAGCGCAGTGCGCGGGGCAAGTCAGCGGTCAGGCCTTGCCTTCAGGCCACTTCATTCCTGAAGAACTGCCCGATGACACCCGCTTGGCGCTGATGGGGTTTTTTCAGTAGGTCGGCGGCTTCAGCCCCGACAAGCATCAGCGGTCGCCTTCAAGCCCCGCAGCACTTCTTGTATTTCTTGCCGCTGCCACAGCTGCAAGGGTCGTTGCGACCGGGCGTGGCTTCTTTGATGACCTGTTCCACGCGGGGGCCGATGTTGCGCCAGATCTCGCGCAAGTCGTACACCGCCCACAGTGCCTCGCCGTAGGCGTTCAGGCGGTTTTCGCTCACGCTGGGGGGGCCGTCTTCGGACAGGGCCGACAAGGTGGGCGTGTCCGCATCGTCTTCGGTCAGGGCCACGATGGCTTCGAGCGACAGGTCGTGCCACTTGGCCGCGTCTTTGTCTTTGGGGGCGGCCCATTCGTCTGACCAATTTTCGACGGCGAACATGAAGCCCAGCGCCCAGACCTGGGCAAAAGCGGGGATCTCGTTGTCGTCGATCTCGGCGCGTTCTTCTTCCGGCAGCGTGGCGATTGCGCCGCGCACGTCCATCACTTCGGGGGCATAGGCCTTGTCGTCGTCCAGCGCTTCCACGGGGGTGTCCAGGGCCAGCTTGACCTCGTCAAAGCGACGCTGCCACAGGGCCAGAAATTGCTGGCGCTGCGCATCGTCGGCAAAGCTGCCGCCTTCCTCACCCTCGTCCACGCCCAGCAGCATGGGCAGCCATTCGCTCTCGGGGATGGCTCGGCGGCTGCACACCATGGCGGCCATGAAGCCTTCGCAGAACTCCCATTGCGGTGTTTCTTCAAAACGCTCGCGCAGGTCGTCAAGAATGTTGTCCAAGGTGTCGAAGTCTTCGGCTTGCAAGCCAGCGGTGGTGTTCATGAGGTGTTCCGGTAATCAGCGGGGGATTGTAGGTCGGCGGCTTCAGCCCCGACATGGCAGCCTTTGTGGAAGTCGTCGGACCTGAAGGTCCGACCTACGGGGTGATGGGGTTGAGCGTCACGCCGCAGCGTTCCAGCCGTTTGCGCATGCACAGCACTTGCGCGTCTTTGCTGTGGAGTGCGGCTTGGTGGGTCACGGCCAGGTCGATGAATTTTTGGTCGTCGGGGTCTTTGCAGGCGTAGGGGGCCTTGGGCGCATCGGGCTGCAATTGGGCCCAGCGGTCAAAGTGGCCCAGCACCGTGTCTGCTGGCAGGCTGTGGTGGGTCAGGCGTTTGACGATTTGCGGGTAAGCCAGGACACGGGCCAGCTCTTCGCGCATGGCGGCCGTGGCCAGCCAGTGCGCGCGGCCGTTTTCGACGCTCAGGCGCAGGGCCTCGGCGCGGGGCTCGTCAAACACCCACAGGTCGAGCACGATGTTGGTGTCCAGCACACAGCGTGCCGGGGCATTGCTGCCTTCCGGTGCGCTCATGACGCAGCTGTTCCGTCGGCCCCCGGCGTGGCAGAGGCGTCTGCTGCGGGGCGCTTCAAGCTGCCTTTGACCATGTCAAAGCGGAAGAGGCGGCATTCGATCGGGCCATTCCACATGGGCACGCGACGCGATTCTTTGAGGCGCATCTTGCTGGGCAGCTTGAGGTCGGGCGTGAGCATCCAGGCGCTCCAGCCGCTGTAGTTCTTCTTCCAGTGGCTGGCCAGTTGGGCAAAGAAGTCGCCGCCGTCGTCAACCTGTGCGGTCTCGCGGTGGTGGCTCTGGTCGGCTGCACGGGCACTCGAACGCGCATCGGCCAAGGCCCCCGGCTGGAAGCTGTCACGCCCACGGCCTGCAACACCGGCTGCGGCAATGCGCTCGCCATAGGGCGGGTTCAGCAGCATCACGCCAGGGGTCTCGCTTGGCGGCATGCGTTGCAGCGCATCGCCACCGCGGAATTCCACCACGCCCGACACGCCTGCGCGCTCGGCATTGCGCTCGGCAAAGTCCACCATCCGGAAGGCCACATCGCTGCCAAAAATCGGTGCGGTGGGTTCGTGCTCCAAGTCACGCGCCTCTTCGATCAGGCCTTGCCAAACGTGGTTCTGGAAAGGCAGCAGTTTTTCAAATCCAAAACGGCGTTGCAGCCCAGGGGCGATGCCGCAGGCGATTTGCGCCGCCTCGATCGGGATGGTGCCGCTGCCGCAGCAGGGGTCGTACAAAGGCACGGTGGCATCCCAGCCGCTGGCCGCGATCATGGCGGCGGCCAGTGTTTCTTTCAGGGGCGCGTCACCCTTGTCGGTGCGCCAGCCGCGCTTGAACAAAGGCTCGCCCGAGGTGTCGATGTAGAGGTTGAGTGTTTCGGGCGTCACGTGTGCGTAGATCCGCACATCGGGCCAGGAGGTGTCCACGCTGGGGCGCTCGCCGCGCTTGGCGCGAAAGCGGTCGGCCACTGCGTCTTTGATCTTGAGCGCGGCAAAGTTCAGGCTGGTCAGCGGGCTGTGCTGCGCGGTGATCTCGATCTTGAAGGTCTGCTTGGGCGTGAACCAGATCTCCCAGGCCACGGCGCTGGCAGCTTGGTACAGGTCGTTTTCGTTGCGGTAGGGCGTCTCGGACAGCTGCACCAGCACGCGCTGGGTCAGGCGGCTGTGCAGGTTGATGCGTTGGGCATCGCGCCACGAAGCGCGGGCCATCACACCGCCACGGCCGGTCAGCAAGTCTTGTCCGGTCAGGCCCGTGATCTGGTGGACCTCGTCGGCCAAAAAGCCTTCAACGCCAGCGGCGCAGGGCATGAAAAGTTGGAGTGAGTTCACGGCAGAAAATTTCTCAAAGTGTTTTACGCAGGGTCGCGGGCGCGATCTTCAGGGCTTCACGGTATTTGGCCACGGTGCGGCGGGCGCAGTCGATGCCTTGCTCCTTGAGCATCTCCGACAGCTGGTTGTCCGACAGGGGCTTGGCCGGATTTTCGGCGGCCACCAGTTGTTTGATCAAGGCCCGCACCGCCGTGCTCGACGCGGCATTGCCGCTGTCGGTGCCCAGGCCCGAGCCAAAGAAGTATTTGAGCTCAAACGTGCCTTGCGGCGTGGACATGTATTTGGCGGTGGTCACGCGGCTGATGGTGGACTCGTGCATGCCCAACTCGTCGGCGATCTCGCGCAGCACCAGCGGGCGCATGGCCAGCTCGCCTTGCACCAGAAAGTTTTTTTGCCGCTCCACGATGGCAGACGACACGCGCAAGATGGTGTCAAAGCGCTGCTGGATGTTCTTGATGAACCAGCGTGCTTCTTGCAGGCGCTGCTGCAGGCCGGCGTGCGACTCGCCCTTGCCGCCGCGCAGGGCGTTGGCATAAATGTCGTGCACGCGCAGCTTGGGCATCACGTCGGGGTTGAGCTGGATGCGGAATTTGGGTGCGCCGGTCTTGCGCAAGTTGGTCACGATCACATCGGGCACGATGATGTTTTGCTCGGCCTGCACAAAGGGCCGGCCCGGCTTGGGTTCGAGCCGGGCGATGAAGGGGATGGCGGCTTTGATCAGCGCCTCGCTCTCGCCGGTCTGCACGGCCAGGCGCTTGAAGTCGCGCTTGGCCAACAGCTCCATGGGTTGGCCGCAGACCTTGAGCGCGGCTTGCATGGTGGCGTTGTCGGGTGCATCTTGCAACAAGGCCTTGATCTGGATGCGCAGGCACTCGGCCAGGTCGCGGGCACCCACGCCTACGGGGTCGAGCGATTGCAACAGACCCAGCGCCACGGTGAAGCGGTGCACCAACTCATCCAGTTGTTCCAAGTCTTCGCTGCCCGCCAGGCTCGCGGCCAGCTCGGGCAGGGTGTCGGTCAGGTAACCGTCGTCGTTGAGGGACTCGATCAAAAATCGCAAGGCCGCGCGGTCGATCTCGGACAGGCGCAGCGACAAGGCTTGGCGGTGCAAAAAGTCGGTGAGCGAGCCCACGCTGCGGGCCAGCTCGGTGGCATCGGCGGTGTCGTCTCCGTTGTTTTGGCGGGGGCCTGCATCGCCGCCCCATTCGCTGTCGTCGGGGCGCATCTCCACGCTGCCGTCGCCGTCCCAGCTTTCGGCCACATCGGTCACGGCTTCACCGCTGACTTCGCTGGGGCCATCGTCGTTGCCCGATTCACTGGCGCTTTCGCTCACGCGATCGCCCAAGCTCACACGGCTGTCTGTTTGGTCCAAGCCAAAAGCTTCCTGGGGGGCTTCTTCTTCGGTGCGTTCAAGGAATGGGTTTTCGTCGAGCATTTGCTCGACCTCTTGCGTCAGCTCCAGCGTGGACAGCTGGAGCAGTCGGATCGATTGTTGCAGCTGGGGCGTGAGCGCCAGGTGCTGCGACATGCGCAGCGACAAACCAGGTTTCACGCTGCGGCTTTCATGTCGGAATTCACTTCAGGGCGCATCACATTCGGAAGTGTTCGCCCAGATAGACGCGCCGCACATCGGCGTTGGCCACGATCTCTTCGGGCGTGCCCTGGGCCAGCACGTGTCCATCGCTGATGATGAAGGCGTGGTCGCAAATGCCCAGAGTCTCGCGCACGTTGTGGTCGGTGATCAGCACGCCAATGCCGCGCTGCTTGAGGAAAGCGATGATGCGCTGGATCTCGATCACCGCAATCGGGTCGATGCCGGCAAACGGTTCGTCCAGCAAGATGAAGCGCGGGTCAGTGGCCAGGGCGCGGGCAATCTCCACGCGGCGGCGCTCGCCACCCGACAAGGCCACGGCGGGCGAGTCGCGCAGGTGGTCCACCCGCAAATCGGCCAGCAAGGCATCCAGGCGGTTCTCAATCTCCTGGGCGCTCAGCGAATGACCGTGTTCATCGGTGTGCAGCTCTAAAATGGCCCGCACATTGTCAGCCACGGAGAGCTTGCGAAAAATCGAGGCTTCTTGCGGCAAGTAGGACAGGCCCATGCGCGCCCGTTTGTGAATCGGCATGCGGGTCACGTCCTGGCCATCGATCAGGATCTGGCCGCCATCGGCACGCACCAAGCCCACGATCATGTAGAACGATGTCGTCTTGCCCGCGCCGTTGGGGCCCAGCAAACCCACGACCTCGCCTTTGGACACCTGCATCGACACGTCGTGTACGACCTTGCGGCTGCCATAGGCTTTTTTCAGGTGCCGCGCTTCCAGGCGGCTGGTGGGGGTGTCGCTCATGGTTTTTTGCTTTCGCCCAAGGTGGGGCTGCTGCGCAGCACCGGCGTTGCACTGGGGGCGGTGTTCGGGGTGTCTTTGTTGGGGGTCAGCACAGCGCGCACGCGCTCACCGCGGCCGCTGGCGGCTTGACCTTTGGGTTGACCGTCCACCGTCATCACTTCGGTGGTGTTGTTGAAAACGATCTTGTCACCCGTCACACGGTTGGCCACTTCGGTGCCACGCAAGATGCGCGCTTCGGCACGTTGGATCAGGGTGACCTGGTCCGCCTGTTTGTCGTAGATGGCGATTTCGGCTTCGCCCTCGGTGTATTCGTCCACGCCATCGCGCTTTTGGCGAAAGAAGATGCGCTCTTTGGGGGCTGCCCAAAAGGTGGCGATTTGCTGACCCTTGCCGTCTTCCTGAACCTCCATCCGGTCGGCTCGCATGACCAGCGTGCCCTTGAGTGCGACGACTTTGCCGTTGAATTGGGTCAGCTTCTTGTTTTCATCGTGGCGCATGTTGTCCGCCTCGATGTTCATGGGCTTGTCCTTGTCGGCTTTTTCGGCGTGCGCAGGCACATTCGACAGACCCAGGTTCAGGGCCGCGAAAGCGATCAGGCGGAGGAGGTTTGTGGAGGGCATGAATCTTGCTGTCAGGTGCTTTTTGATTGTAGGCGCAAGCGTCGTCAGAACCGCCGAGTCAGACCATGCACCCAGAAAAAAAGCCCGCGCGGAAGGCTTCCGTGCGGGCTTTTGCACCATCGGGGTGCGTCTTGGCCGTGTCAGACGCGTGTTCGGCTTTGGGCGATCAAGGATTCGGCCACCTTGAGTGCGCGTTCCATGCTGCCAGCGATCGAGCCATCGGTGTAGAAACGGCCGGCAATGCCAAACGAGGGCACGCCTTCCACTTTGTAGTCGTTTTGCAGCTGTACGGCACGCTTGAGCTTGCTGGCCACGCCAAACGATTTGTAGGTTTCGCTGAACTTGGCTTTGTCCACGCCTTGTTTGCCGACCCACTCGACGATGGACGCTTCGGTGTTGAGAGGCTGCTTGTCCACATGGATGGCGGCAAACACCTTGGCGTGCAGGCTATCGAGCAAGTTCATGGCTTCGAGTGCGAAGAACAGGCGTTGCTGGGGGGCGAAGTCGTCACGGAAAGCCACGGGGATGCGGCGCACCACCACGTCTTTGGGGGCCGTCTTGATCCATTGGGCAAACGTGGGTTCAAACGCGTTGCAGTGCGGGCAGCTGTACCAAAAGAACTCGATCAGCTCGACCTTGCCGTTGCCCGCTTCGGTGGCCACGGGGCGGTCCAGCGGCAGATAGTCTTTGCCGGGTTTGAACAGGGCTTGTGCCCAGGCGGCAGATTGGCTCAGCCACGCGGACGTGGCCAGCAAAGCGGAAAAAAAAAGGCGACGTTTCATGTGGATTCCCAAGTTCGGTTCAAAAATGAAATTGGCGTTCAGCGCTGGACCCGCACCAGGGTGTTCTCAATGCTGTTGCTTTCCAGGCGTGCGCGCACTTTTTCGGCAGCGGCTTTGTCGTCATATGGGCCCAAGCGTACGCGGTACACCGTGCGTCCGCCTTGATCCCGCTCAGACACCTTGGCATCCATGCCCATCAACGCCAGCTTGGCTTTTTGGGCATCGGCTTCGGTCAGGTTGCGGTAAGCGCCGACTTGGATCACGTAGTCAAACGGATCAGCTGTCACACTGCTGGTGGCAGGTGTGGACAAGCCCGACTTGGCTTTGGCCAGATCACCCAAGGGGTCGGCGGTGACCGCTGGTCGGGCTTCGGCCTTGGGGGCCTCCGCTGGAGCTTTGTCCACAGGCTTGCGCGCTGCTTCTGCATTCACGGCCGGTGCAGCAGGCGCTGTGGTCGCCAAGGGTGGAGCTGGCGGGGTCTCGGCAGGCGCTTTGGGCTGCAGCACCGTGTTGGGATTCCAGTCCTTGTTTTTCTGGGTCTCCGCGCTGTCCTGTTCCGATGAGCGGGGTTGGTTCTTGTTGGAAAAAGGTGTGGGCACCTTGGTCACATAAATGGCCACCGCCAAGGACAGGCTCAGGCCCAGCACCAGGCCCATGATGAAGCCCAGAAAGGTGCCGCCGCGTTGAGAGTTGTTCATCATGGGATTACATCTTGGCGGGCGCAGACACACCCAGCACTTTGAGGCCGTTTTGGATGACCTGGGCCGTGGCCGCGATCAGCGCCAAGCGGGCTTTTTTCACGGCTTCGTCGTCCACCAAAATGCGCTCGGCGTCGTAGTAGCTGTGGTAGAGCGATGCCAGATCACGCAGGTAGAAGGTCACGTCGTGCGGCGCAAAGTCTTTGGCTGCAGACGTCAGCATCTCGGGGTACTTGGCCAGGGCCAGCATGAGCGCGTGGGCCTGTGGGCTTTGCAGAGCGCTCAAATCGGCATGCGTCAGGCTGGCTTTGTCGCCACCCCAAGCAGCCAGCACCGAGCAGATGCGGGCGTGGGCGTACTGCACGTAATACACCGGGTTGTCGTTGTTTTGCGCCAGCGCCAAGTCGATGTCGAAGATGTATTCGGTGTCCGGTTTGCGTGAGAGCAAGAAAAAGCGCACCGCGTCCTTGCTGGTCCACTCGATCAGGTCGCGCAGCGTGACGTAGCTGCCGGCGCGCTTGGAGATTTTGACCTCTTCACCGCCACGCATCACGCGCACCATGGTGTGCAGCACGTAGTCGGGGTAGCCTTCAGGAATGCCCACGTTGGCCGCCTGCAGGCCCGCACGCACACGGGCGATGGTGCCGTGGTGGTCGGTGCCCTGGATGTTCACCACGCGCGAAAAGCCGCGCTCCCACTTGGTGATGTGGTAGGCCACATCGGGCACAAAGTAGGTGTAGCTGCCATCGCCCTTGCGCATGACGCGGTCCTTGTCGTCGCCGTAGTCGGTCGACTTGAGCCACAGCGCGCCGTCGTGCTCGTAGGTCTTGCCCGCTTCGCGCAGCTTTTGCACGGCCGCATCGACCTTGCCGCTGGTGTAGAGGCTCGACTCCAGGTAGTAGTTGTCAAACTTGACCTCGAAGGCCTTCAAGTCCAAGTCCTGCTCGTGGCGCAAATAGGCCACGGCGAACTGGCGCATGCCGTCCAGGTCGTTCACATCGCCGCTGGCGGTGAACTCGCGGTCGTCGGACTTGACGGTTTTCTTGGCTAGGAAGTCGTTCGCAATGTCCTGGATGTAGTCGCCGTTGTAGGCGGCCTCGGGCCACTCGGCGTCACCAGGCTTGAAGCCCTTGGCGCGCAGCTGGGTGGAGTTGGCCAGGGTGCCGATTTGCACGCCCGCATCGTTGTAATAGAACTCGCGGTACACCTGCTCGCCTTGCGTGGCCAGCAAATTGCAGATGGCGTCACCCAAAGCGGCCTGTCGGCCATGGCCCACGTGCAGCGGGCCGGTGGGGTTGGCCGAGACAAACTCCACCAGCACTTTGTGGGCTTGAGCGGGCTGGTCGCCAAAGCATTCGGCCGCTTGCAGCACTTCATGCACGATGGCTTGCTTGGCCGCGTCTTTCAGGCGGATGTTGATGAAGCCCGGGCCCGCCAACTCGATGGCGTCCACCCAGCGCTCAAAAGCGGGGGTGGCGAGCAAAGCGGCACGCAAGGTTTCGCCCAATTGGCGGGGGTTTTGTTTGAGGGCTTTGGCCAGCTGCATGGCGGCTGTGCACGCCAAATCGCCATGGGCCGCCACTTTGGGGGATTCGAAGGCGGCGCGGCTGCCTGCACCGGGGTGCAGTTTTTCGAGTTCAGCCGACAAGGCGGCCAGCAAATGTTGTTTGGCAGAAAGCATGGGGGGATTTTACGGGGCGCAGCCGTGTCCCACCTCAGGAGGGCGCTTGTGTGTGTCTATTTACAGTTCATTACAAGGGTTTGATGGACAAAGTGAGGTGCTTGATGCCCTAATGCAAGGGCTGGCGGGGTTCAACTTGCGCCAGCATCCATTTCAATTCATCAGGGAGTTTCTTATGCGTCACGGTTTATCCATCCTCGCTTTGGGTTTGACACTGGCTTCGGGCTGGGCTCATGCCGCCGATCCGGCCCCCGCCGATAAAACCCCTCAGCAAAGCAAAATGGCCATGTGCAACAAAGAGGCCGATGGCAAAAAAGGCGACGAGCGCAAAGCTTTCATGAAAGAGTGCTTGAGCGCCAACAAAAAGGAAACCCAGCAAAACAAGATGAAAACTTGCAATGCTGAAGCCAAAGAGAGTGGCAAAAAAGGCGATGAACGCAAAATGTTCATGTCGGAATGCCTCAAAGCCAAGTGATGGCACCTGCCGGGTCCACGGCCCGGTGACCCCAAAGCCTGACGCCCGTCAGGCTTTTTTCATGGGCTCAAGCCCTGCACCATGCCAGAACTCGGCGTTGTTGTAGTGCAGTTTGAGGTGGTCGATCCACAGGCGCACGCGCAAAGGCAAATGCTTGCGCTGCGGAAACACCACATAAATGCCATTGGGCGGTGCGGCATAGTCCTCCAGCACGGCCACCAGCTGCCCGGCCTGGATTTCTGCTTCGACCTCCCAGGTGCTGCGCCAGGCAATGCCATAACCGGCCAGGCACCAGTCGTGCAGCACCTGACCATCCGAGCAGTCCAACGGACCACCCGGGCGCAGGTGCATCACCTCGTGCGGACTGTCCGGTGTGCGAAAGGCCCAGCCCCGGGTTTGCGAGGCATCGCTCGACAAGGTCAGGCAATCGTGGTGCAGCAAATCGGCCGGTTGCTGCGGCACACCGCGCCGGGCCAGATAGGCGGGTGTGGCCACACACAGGCGGCGGTTGTCGGCCATGCGCACGCTCACCAGCGACGAATCGGGCAAGTCCCCCACGCGCACCGCGCAATCAAAACCTTCTCCTGCCAGGTCCACCACGCGGTCCGACAGGTTCAGCGAGATGGTCACGTCGGGATGTTGGGCGCGGAACTTGGGTACCAGCGGGGCCACATGGCGGCGACCAAAACCGGCAGGGGCCGTGATGCGCAAATGCCCGCTGGCCTTGACGCCGCCAGCCGAGACGCTGGCCTCGGCATTGGCCACATCCGAGAGCAAGCGCTGACAATCTTCCAAAAAGGCACTGCCTTCGTGGGTCAGGGTGATGCGCCGCGTGGTGCGCACCAGCAGTTTCACGCCCAAGTGTTCCTCGAGCGCGTCGAGCCTGCGGCCAATGATGGCCGGGGCCACGCCCTCGCCACGCGCGGCGGCCGTCAGGCTGCCTTTGGTGGCCACAGAGACAAAGGTGTCGAAGGCTTTGAGCTTGTCCATGGACTAATTATGCTGATTTGCCGAGTATTTGTGCGAAAAAGTCATGGGTTAATGAATTTTTGCCGTCTTTATCCGCATCGAAACTTAGAATAAAGTCCTTTCCATGCTGCAAAGTTTCTCGTGCCTGAAAGCGCGGGGCCGGCAGAGTGTCCGAATTCCTTTTTTCAACATCCGAGGTTCCCATGACCGAACGCACCGCGATCCACCAACTGCAAGTGGCCAACCCCCTGCTGAGCTTCATCAACGACACCCTCTTGCCCGCCACCGGCGTGGACCAGGACAAGTTCTGGAAAGGCTTTGACAGCATCGTGGCCGACCTGGCCCCCAAAAACATCGCTTTGCTGGCCGAGCGTGACCGCATCCAGACCGCCATGGACCAGTGGCACACCGCCAACCCCGGCCCGGTGGCCGAAGGCAAGGCCATGAAGGCTTACCGCAAATACCTGAGCCAGATCGGCTACCTGGTCCCCGAGCCCCGCAACGCTCAAGCCACCACCGCCAACGTGGACGCCGAACTGGCCAAGCTGGCTGGCCCTCAACTGGTGGTGCCGATCCTGAACGCCCGTTATGCATTGAACGCTGCCAACGCCCGCTGGGGTAGCTTGTACGACGCGCTGTACGGCACCGATGCCATCAGCGAAGCCGATGGTTGCGAAAAAGGCACCGGCTACAACCCCAAGCGCGGCGCCAAAGTCATCGACTACTGCCGCCATGTGCTCGACCGCACTGCACCGCTCAAGACCGGCTCGCACGTCGGTAGCAAGGGCTACATCGTCAAAGCCGGCAAACTGGTCGTGACCTTGGCCAATGGCAAGAACACCACCTTGGCCGACGCCAAGCAATTCGTGGGCTACACCGGCGATGCCAAGGCCCCTGCGTCTGTGCTGTTCGTGCACAACGGCATCCACCTGGATTTGCAAATCAACAAGACCACCGCCATCGGCAAGACCGACCCGGCTGGCGTGTCTGACCTGATCGCTGAAAGCGCCTTGTCCACCATCCTCGACCTGGAAGACTCCGTGGCCGCTGTGGATGCCGACGACAAAGTGCTGGCCTATGCCAACTGGCTGGGCATCTTGCAAGGCACCCTGAGCGAAGAAGTGCAAAAGGGCGGCAAGACCTTCACCCGCACCATGAACGGTGACCGCGAGTACACCAAACCCACGGGCAAAGGCACCGTCAAACTGCACGGCCGCTCGCTGATGTTCGTGCGCAATGTGGGTCACCTGATGACCAACCCCGCCATCCTCTACACAGCCGCCGACGGCAGCACCAAAGAGATCCCCGAAGGCATCATGGACGCCATGGTCACCGTGACCTGCGCCTTGGTGGACTTGCAGAAAAAGTCGTCGCACCCCCTGCGCAACAGCCGCACCGGCAGCGTCTACATCGTCAAGCCCAAGATGCACGGCCCGGCCGAAGTGGCTTTTGCCGACGAACTGTTTGGTCGCGTCGAAAAAGTGCTGGGCATGAAGCCTTCCACCGTCAAGCTGGGCATCATGGACGAAGAGCGCCGCACCAGCGCCAACCTCAAGGCTTGCATTGCTGCCGCCAAGAGCCGTGTGGCCTTCATCAACACCGGCTTCCTGGACCGTACCGGCGACGAAATGCATACTTGCATGCTGGCCGGCCCCGTCATGCGCAAGGGCGACATCAAGAACAGCACCTGGTTGGGTGCTTACGAGAAGAACAACGTCAACGTGGGTCTGGCCTGCGGCCTGCGCGGTCGTGCCCAGATCGGCAAAGGCATGTGGGCCATGCCCGACCTGATGGCCGACATGCTCAAGGCCAAGATCGGTCACCCCCTGGCTGGTGCCAACACCGCCTGGGTGCCCAGCCCCACCGCCGCCACGCTGCACGCCATGCACTACCACCAGGTGGATGTGCCTGCGCTGCAAAAGCAGATGGAAAAGGCCGTGGCCAAGCAAGACGCCAAAACCTTGCGTGACGAAACCCTCAACCAATTGCTGCAGTTCCCCGTGGTGGCCAAGGATGCGGCCAACTGGTCTGAAGAAGACAAGCAAAAGGAACTCGACAACAACGCCCAAGGCATCTTGGGTTACGTGGTGCGCTGGGTGGACCAAGGCGTGGGCTGCTCCAAGGTGCCCGACATCAACGGCGTGGGCCTGATGGAAGACCGCGCCACGCTGCGCATCTCCAGCCAGCACATGGCCAACTGGCTGCACCACGGCGTGGTGACTGAAAAGCAAGTCAAGCAAACCATGGAACGCATGGCCGCGGTGGTGGACGCGCAAAACGCGGGCGACGCAGCTTACGAGAAGATGGCCGGTAACTTTGCCAAGTCGGCCGCCTACAAAGCCGCTTGCGATCTGGTTTTCAAGGGCAAGGCGCAGCCCAGCGGCTACACAGAGCCATTGCTGCACGCTTGGCGTCTGAAGGTCAAAGCGGCCTGATCTTTTTTCTCAGTCCTTGAGGAAACCCCGTCGGGGGGGGGGGGCGCCGCC
>JBEEJQ010000041.1:0-18012 GCA_041169105.1 Pseudomonadota bacterium
CACCTCGCTCATGCGGCCGATTTCTTCTTCGACTTCTTCGGGCGTGCCGTCGCTCTCGCACAGCAAAATGGCCGCTGCGCTCAGGTCGTAGTCGGCATGCACAAAGTCTTCCACGGCAATCGTCATGGGGCCGTCCATCATCTCCAGCCCGGCGGGGATGATGCCTGCCGCAATCACGGCAGCGACTGCGTCACCCGCTTTGCGCACGTCGTCAAAGCTGGCCATGATGCAGCGCGCCAGTTGGGGCTTGGGCACCAGCTTGACGGTGACTTCGGTCGTCACGGCCAGCATGCCTTCGCTGCCCACCAGCACGGCCAGCAGGTCGTAGCCAGCGGTGTCGAGCGCGTTGCTGCCAAATTCGATCGGGTCGCCCTCGATGGTGAAGCCCTTCACTTTGAGCACGTTGTGCACGGTGAGGCCGTATTTGAGGCAGTGCACGCCACCCGAGTTCTCGGCCACGTTGCCGCCGATCGTGCAAGCGATTTGGCTGGACGGGTCGGGGGCGTAATACAGGCCATAGGGTGCAGCCGCTTCGCTGATGGCCAGGTTGCGCACGCCGCATTCGACCACGGCGGTGCGGCTGACGGGGTCGATGTTTTTGATCTGGTTGAAGCGGGCCATGGACAGTGTCACGCCCAGCTTGTGCGGCATGGCACCGCCCGACAGGCCTGTGCCCGCGCCGCGTGCCACCACCGGCACTTGCAGCGAGTGGCAGGCCTTGAGGACCGCTTGCACCTGGGCTTCGGTCTCGGGCAGGGCCACCACCAGTGGGCGCTCACGGTAAGCGGTCAGGCCGTCGCATTCATACGGCGTGGTGTCTTCGGGGGTGTAGAGGATGGCGTCGTCCGGCAACACACGGCCCAGAGCCTGCACCACAGCGCGTTGGCGCTCGGCACGTTCGGTGGCATTCAGTTCGCGGGTTTCGGCAGGGGTGTTGGCGCTCATGGCATGCAAGACCTGAAAAAGGATGACTCAACTGTAAGCCCAAGCCGGGGACGTGTGGCTGAAGAAACTTTGAGGGACTTGTGAATTTCAGGGGCAGTCATGTCGGAGCTGAAGCTCCGACCTACAAGAGGACAGTGGTATCGGTAGGTCGGCGGCTTCAGCCCCGACTTGGTCGAACGGTCAAGCCAGTGCGCTTTTGAGCCAGTCGGCGAAGGTGGCGCATTCCCAGCGTTCCATGGTGCCGGTGCGCCAGCACAGGTAGTGGGCGTGCGGGCTGGGCACGCTGCGCTCGAACAGGCGCACGAGCTGGCCGCTTTCGAGCCAAGGTGCACCCAGTTTGGTGCGGATCAGGCCAATGCCCAGGCCTTGGGCGGCCGCGTCGCACATGAGGCCGATGTCGTTGAAGGACGAGCCTTCGGTGGGTTCGGGCCAGTCGAGGTCGTGCGCGGCAAACCAAGTGCGCCAGGGCTCCAGTGGGCTGCGCAGCAGCGGCTGGCCTTGCAGGTCCTCCACGCTGGCAAAAGGGCCGTTTTCGCGTAGCCACGCGGGCGAGGCCAAGGGGGTGATCTCGTCCTTGGCCAGGCAGACGTGTTCCACGTCCGAGTAGCGGCCCGTGCCAAAGCGCACGGTCAGGTCGGCGTCTTCGGCCACCACATCCAGCAGGGGAATGCTGACTTGCATGGTGATGTCGATCTCGGGGTAGGCGTCCAGAAAGTGCTTGAGGCGCGGCATCAGCACCGAGCGGGCAAAAGTGGGTGTGACCGCCAAGCGCAGCTTGCGGCGGCCGGGGGTGTGGCTGGCGCTGGGAAAGCGCTGCAAGGACACCAGTCCCTCGCGCACATGGGCGAGGTATTCAATGCCTTCGGTGGTCAGCGAAAAGTCGGCTCGCCCAAAGAGCTTGGTGCCGATGATTTGTTCCAGCTGCTTGACGCGGTGGCTCACCGCGCTGGGGGTGACGCACAGCTCTTCGGCCGCTTGGGTCACGCTGCGCAAACGCGCCAGGGCTTCAAACGTCAGCAGACATTGAATGGGCGGGATGCGCGAGTTGACGGACATGGCAGGCTTTATTTGAAGATGACGGTCTTGTGGCCGTTGATCAGCACGCGGTGTTCGCTGTGCCACTTGACGGCGCGGGCCAGCACCTGGCTTTCGGTGTCGCGGCCAATGGTGGTGAGGTCTTCCACGGTTTTGCTGTGGTCCACACGGGCCACGTCCTGCTCGATGATGGGGCCCTCGTCCAGGTCGGCCGTCACATAGTGGGCGGTGGCACCGATCAACTTCACGCCCCGGTCATGCGCCTGGTAGTAAGGCTTGGCACCCTTGAAGCTGGGCAAAAAGCTGTGGTGGATGTTGATGGCGCGCCCGGCCAGTTTGCGGCACAGGTCGTCAGACAAGATCTGCATGTAGCGGGCCAGCACGACCAGCTCAGCGCCTTCGGCCTGGATGATTTCGTATTGACGCGCTTCGGCTTGAGCCTTGTTGTCCTTGGTCACCGGGATGTGGTGAAAAGGCACGTTGTAGCTGGCCGCCAGTTGGTAGAACTCGCGGTGGTTGCTCACGATGGCCCGGATATCGAGCGGCAGCAAGCCACTCTTCCAGCGGAACAGCAGGTCGTTCAGGCAATGGCCCTCTTTGCTGACCATGAGCACGGTGCGCATGGGCTGGGTCGTGGCGTGCAGGTCCCACTTCATCTCGAAGGTCTTGGCAAAAGCGGACCACTGGGCATTCAGGCTGTCTCCGTCGATCTGATCGCAGGCAAATTGCACCCGCATGAAAAACAGGCCGGTGTCGTGGTCGTTGTACTGCGCCGCTTCTTCGATGTTGCCGCCGCGCTCCAGCAAGAAACCCGACACGGCATGCACGATGCCGGTACGGTCAGGGCAAGAAAGCGTCAGGATGTAGGTGGTGGTCATGGCTGAAATGCAGGAAGTCGGTCCGAAGACAAGGCGTGGGACAAATATGTCGATTGTAGAGAGCCACGACATAGGGTTTGTTCTGGAGTTCGCAGCGTCGGAGCTGAAGCTCCGACCTGCGAGAGGACGTGTCTCTGTAGGTCGGCGGCTTTAGCCCCGACATGGAGCCTGCCACGTCGGCGCTTGGGCTGTCTCGTCTGGGCGTGCGCACCACGCGTCCGGTCGTAAACTGTGCCTTTTGATTGCCCTCACAGAAAGCCTCGCCATGGCCCAGACCGACCTGAACATGGACAACCAGTGGTTGCCCTTCACGCCCAACCGCACTTTCCGCCAGGACCCGCGCGTGTTTGTGGGGGCTGAGGGCATGCACTTCACCACGCACGATGGCCGCAAGGTGATCGATGGCATTTCCAGCCTGTGGTGCGTGGGCGCGGGGCACAACCGCCGCCCGATCAATGAGGCCATCAAAAAGCAGCTGGACACGCTGGACTACGCGACGGCTTTTCAGGCCAGCAACGACAAGGCCTTCAAGGCCGCTGAGATGATCGCCGCCATGGCACCGGGTGACCTGAACAAAGTGCTGTTTTGCAATTCGGGCTCCGAAGCGGCCGACACGTCGCTGAAAGTAGCATTGGCCTACCACCGCGCCCGGGGCGAAGGCCACCGCAACGTCTTCATTGGCCGCGAAAAGGGTTACCACGGTGTCAACTTTGGCGGCATGAGCGTGGGCGGCTTGCCGGCCAACCGTAAGGTGTACGGTGCGCAGCTCTTGCCACGTGTGGACCACATGCGCTTCATCCACGACCCGGTGAACCACGCCTATATCCACCACGAAGAACCTGTGTGGGCCGAAGACCCGCTGCTGGAGCTGGAAAACCGCATCCTGGTGTTGCATGACCCGAGCAACATCGCCGCTGTGATCGTGGAGCCGATTGCGGGCAGCGCGGGCTGGTACATCCCGCCCAAAGGCTATGTGAAGCGCCTGCGCGAGATTTGCGACAAGCACGGCATCTTGCTGATTTTTGACGAGGTCATCACCGGCTTTGGCCGCCTGGGCGTGAACTTTGGTGCCGACTACTACGGCGTCGTGCCCGACATGCTGAACTTCGCCAAGGCGGTGACCAACGGCGTGATTCCGCTGGGCGGCGTGATTTGCCGCGACTTCATCTACGACGCGATGATGAACGCCAATGCGCCCGAGCACGCCATTGAGTTTTTCCACGGCTACACCTATTCGGGTCACCCCGTGGCTTGCGCAGCGGCCATTGCCACGCTGGACTTGATGAAAGAAGAAAACCTGTTTGCCCGCGCGGGCCAGCAAGGCAAGGTGTTGGGCGATGCCATGCACAGCGCCTTGAAGGGTTTGCCCAACGTGATCGGCATCCGCACGCTGGGCCTGGCCGGGGCGGTGGAGCTGGCCCCCATCGCGGGCTCGCCCGGCAAGCGGGCTTACGACATCTTCATGGACTGCTTCCACAAAGGGGTGTGGGTGCGTCCTGCGGGCGAGAATCTGGTGATCTGCCCGCCCTACATCGTGGAAGACGCGCACATCGACCAGATCGTGCAAACCCTGGCCGACAGCATCCGCCGGCATGCGTGAAGTTGCCGCTGTACCTTGTGGTGCGTTGACCCCTGTAGGTCAGAGCTTCAGCTCCGACGCGCTGGATCGACGGTGCCTTGTCGGGGCTGAAGCCACCGACCTACAGAACGCGTCATGACCTCTGGGTTTCGAACCTTGGCCACGCTGCTGGCCGCTTGGTGCGCCGCGCAGCTGTGTCTGTGGCTGCGCACCCCGATTCCGTGGATGCTGGGGCCTTTGATCGTCACAGCCTTGGCCTCGATGTCGGGACTGCCCACGCGCAGCTCGGGCTGGCTGCGCAATGCAGGCCAATGGGTGATCGGTGCGGCTTTGGGTCTGTATTTCACCCCCCAGGTCAGCGCTCTGGTGGTCAGCTTGTGGTGGGCGATTGCGCTGGCGGTGGCTTGGGCGCTGCTGCTGGGGGCCTTGTTTGGCGGGTGGTTGCATCGCCAACACGCGGCTGATTTTGCGCACTTGTCGCCCCGGGCCTTGCGGGCCACAACCTATTTCTCCAGCGCGATTGGCGGTGCTTCCGAGATGACGCTGCTGTCTGAGCGCCACGGTGCCCGCACCGACTTGGTGGCAGCGGCCCACAGCGTGCGCCTGCTGTGCGTGGTGATCGCGGTGCCCTTTGGCATGCAGTGGGCGCAGCACCGCTGGGGCCTGCATGTGGATGCCAGCTTGCTGCCAGGCCCGCGTGTAGCGCAGTGGCCGGGTTTGTTGTGGCTGGCGCTGGTCACCGCCGCAGGTGCAGGCTTGATGGTCGCGATCAAGCGCACCAACCCGTGGTTCATGGGCCCCTTGTTGGCTTCGATGGCACTGACGCTTTCAGGCGTGGAATGGTCAGCTGTGCCCAACGACTTGTCGAACGCCGCGCAGCTGGTGATCGGGGTGAGCTTGGGTGTGCGCTTTCGCAGGGAGTTCATTCACACAGCACCTCAGTGGTTGTTGTCAGCGGCGGGCGGCACGTTTGTGATGATGGCGCTGTCTTTGGGATTTGGCTTGTTGATGGCTTGGCTGACTGGCTTGCATCCAGCCACCTTGATCTTGGGCACTGCGCCTGGCGGCATCGCCGAGATGGCCATCACGGCCAAGGTCTTGCAGTTGGGCGTGCCCGTGGTGACCGCGTTTCAGGTGTGTCGTCTGGTGGCGGTGCTGTTGATGGTGGGGCCCTTGTTCCAGTGGGTGATCGCCCACGAAAAAACCGCCTGAAGGCGGTTTTTGCAGGTCGGTGGCTGTAGGTTGGAGCTTCAGCTCCAACACTGCGTGCCATTCACTGAGCCTTGTCGGGGCTGAAGCCACTGACCTGCGGGCAAGAGGTTTTCAGTGCACCACCACCGGCTGCTGGGCCAAGCCGGTGTAGCCTTCCAGCGTGTCTTCGACTTCTTCTTGGGTGGGGGTGTGCTGTTGCCAGGCCTGGATTTGTTGTTGGAACATTTCGGCCCAAGAGCCGTCCAGGTAGACCTCTTTGCCCGAGCGTTTGTCCACGATTTCAAAACCATGGCGCTCCAGCAAGGGCGTGCTGGTCGCGGGCGCGGCTTCAGCCGGTGCGTTGGCCAGCAGGTGCATCACGGCAAAGGTTTCAGATTCGTACAACAGGTTCATGCCTTCATTCTCCCTCAACTTCTGCTGAACACATGGGGTCGTTTTGATGAACCTCAAGGTGGTGTGGCTTTTTCGCTTGGTGCCAGTGCAGCCAGTGTTTCGTGGCTGCGCAAATTCAGGTCGATGTAGTTGCCACTGACCTGCGTGATGCGGATGCGCACCGGCAGCCAATGGTGTTGCGGGGTGACCCAGAATTCCACTTTGGCGTCAAAGCGGTTGCGTGGCTGGCACACCCATTTGGCGGCCATCAAGGATTGGCCTTCGACCGTGAGGGCTTCGTTTTGTTCGAGCGTCAGCGTCCAGGGCAGGGCGTCGCGCAAGGTGATGGTCTGGATCTGCAAGCGTGTGCCCTGCGCAAATCGCTCGGGTGAGCCGTTCATGGCAGCGGCCAGTTGCACATACAAGCTGATCTGGTCTTGCGCGCCTGCCAGCAAGGGGGCTTCCGGGGCGTTGCCGCTGAACACGATGCGGTTTTTGTCGCGGTCAAAGTGCGCCGCGCGTTCGCCGCGCCAGCTGTCTGAAAAGCGCCGAGGGGCCAGGCCTGCGGCGGTGATGTCGCCCACGCTGCGCCAATGTCTGGAACCCACCAAAAAGGCCTTGACCGACAAGGCCAGGGCGTAGGCCTGGGGGTTGTGCTGCCAGCTCAGTTCGCCACTGGCGTAGTAGGTCAGGCCTTTTTCCTGGCCGATCAGGTCATAACGCAACAGACTCGACGGGGGCAATGCGCCCAGGGCCATGTTGGGCAAGGACTCGCCGGGCGGGATGCTGATGGCCGGTGGGGCGGTGCTGACTTCGGTCGGCGCGTGGGCCGCCGCTTCGGGCAGCGCGGCAGCTGGCGTGGCGGGGGTGTCGGTGGGAGCGGCCACCTCGGTGCGCGGCGGTTCGGCTTGCGGGCTGGTGCTGGTGTCGGGGGCCTTGTCTGGCACCACCTCAGGCGCAAGTACGGGCGATGTCTGGACTTGCTGTGCGATGCGCGTGCGTGGGTGTTGCACGGCCGGTGCTGGGGCGACTGCTGCGGCAGGCGCAGGCGCGGTGAGCATTCGGGTTTGCAAAGGGCTCACGCGGGCAGGTGGCGTGTTCAGCTGAAAATCCAGCGCCCCCGAAATGCCCAGCAAAAGCAGCAGGTGCAACATCAGCGCGGTGCCCGTCAGCCACAGCAGCGTGCGTCGGGCGGGACGGCCAGATGCTGGGGGCCTTGGGGTGATGTCGGTGCGGTGGGGCACGGCTTTCAGGCAGATGCGGGTCAGGACTGACGCCAGCCCAGATCAGTGGACAGTTGGGTGGCAAATTGCCGCAGCGCTTGGGCGGCGGGGCCGTTCCAGTCGGTGTCAAAGGTGGCCGATGAGCCGAGTGAGACCACGCCCAGGGCCAGGTGACCGTCGGCGTCGAACACTGGGGCGCAAAATCCGGAGATGCCGGGCAGCAAGACGTTGACCACACGGCCCAGGCCTTGCTCGCGGGTTTCCTTCAAGATGGCTTTGACTTCGGCGGCGGTGCTGGGCAAATCGCTGCGGCCCAGCTTGCGCGTCAGGGCCAGTTCGGCCTCGATCTTGGGCTGGGCCTTGTCTGCACCGCCGCCGTGGCCGACAAAGGCGGCAAAGCAGCGCCCGGTGGCCGAGGACAGCAAAGGCATGACATCGCCCAAACGCAAATTGACCGGCACCGCCATGGGCGACTCCTGCCAGTGCACCAAGGTCGGGCCGTGGTTGCCCCAAACAGCCAGCGCCAGGGTGTGGCCGGTTTGCTCCATCAGGGCGGGCAGGCGCTCGCGGGCCATCTTGACGGCATCGAGCCGCGACAGGGTGGCCAGGCCCAGGCGCAGCGTGGCAGGACCGAGTTCGTAGCGGGTGCTGGTGCTGTCTTGCACCACCAGCCCCAAGCGCTGAAAGCTCACCAAATAGCGGTGCGCCTTGGCCGCGCTCATGCCGGCGGCAGAGGCCAGGTCGCGCAGCATCAGGGGGCCGGGGGCTTGGGCCAGCACGTCCAGCAGGGCAAAACCCACTTCAACCGACTGGATGCCGGCGCGTTCCTTGCCATCGTCTGTGGGCTTGGTGTCTGTGACCATATCGTCTAGAATCGAGTTTCGTTTAGTTAAACGAGTTTAACAATGCGTAATTTTGCGCGCTGGCTCACTGTAGCGCATCGCGACACGAACGGACACACACAACATGAAATTGGCGACATACAAAGACGGCTCACGCGATGGTCAACTGGTGGTGGTTTCGCGTGATTTGAGCACAGCCCATTATGCGACCGGCATCGCGACCAAAATGCAGCAAGTGTTGGACGATTGGAACTTTCTGGCACCTCAACTCGAAGACCTGTACACCACGCTCAACCAGGGCAAAGCGCGACATGCTTTCCCGTTTGACCCCGAGCAGTGCATGGCCCCTTTGCCCCGCGCCTACCAGTGGGCCGATGGCTCGGCCTACATCAACCACGTCGAGCTGGTGCGTGCGGCCCGCAACTCCGAAGTGCCCAGCAGCTTTTACACCGACCCGTTGATGTACCAGGGCGGCAGCGATGATTTCATCGGTCCCTGCGACCCGGTGGTGTGCGCCAATGAAGCCTTCGGCATCGACTTTGAAGCCGAGATCGCCGTCATCACCGGCGATGTACCCATGCAAACCAGCGCCGACGACGCGATCGACGCCGTGCGCTTGGTCATGCTGGCCAACGACGTGAGCCTGCGCAACCTGATCCCGAACGAGTTGGCCAAAGGCTTTGGCTTCTTCCAGAGCAAACCGGCCACCGCCTTCAGCCCCGTGGCCATCACGCCCGACGAGCTGGGCGACGCCTGGCAAGGCGGCCGTGTGCACCTGACGCTGCAGTCCACATGGAACGGCCGCAAAGTGGGCATGTGCGAAGCCGGCCCCGAGATGACCTTCCACTTCGGCCAGCTGATCGCCCACATCTGCAAAACCCGCAATGTGCGAGCGGGCTCCATCGTGGGCAGCGGCACCGTGAGCAACAAGAGCGAAGACGTCAACGGTCAGAAAACCTGGCCCAAAGGCTACAGCTGCATCGCCGAAAAACGCGCCATCGAAACCATCCTGGACGGCAAGCCCAGCACCGAATTCATGAAGTTCGGCGACACCATCCGCATCGAGATGAAAGGCCAAAACGGCGAAAGCCTGTTTGGCGCGATCGAGCAGGAAATCGTGCCTTTGAACCAGGCGTGATGCTGTTTTGAGAGGGTGTGAAGCGTAAAAAAGCCGTTTACGCTTCACAAATGAAGCGTAAACGGCTGGTGTTGACGAGGCAGTTAAGCGCCCAGCTTCTTCATCAACAACGCATTCACCTGCCCCGGATTGGCCTTGCCCTTGCTGGCTTTCATGATCGGACCCACCAAGCCGTTCAGTGCCTTGGCGTTGCCGGCCTTGAACTCTTCCACGTTCTTCGGGTTGGCGGCCAGAACCTCGTCGATGATCTTTTCCAGCTCGCCGGTGTCGTTCATCTGTTTGAGGCCTTTGGCTTCGATGATCGCGTCGACTTCGCCCTCGCCGTTCCACAGCCCTTCAAACACCTGACGCGCTGCGTTGTTGCTGATGGTGTTGTCGCTGATGCGCCCGATCAGGGCGGCCAGTTGAGCTGCGCTCACGGGCGATTGATCGATGCTCAACTCGCTGGCGTTCAGGCGACGTGAGACTTCGCCCATGATCCAGTTGCTGGCCAGTTTGGCTTGGCCGCAGGCCTTGGCCGTGGCTTCAAAGTAGGCGGCGACCGCTTTGCTTTGCGTCAGTTGCGTGGCGTCGTATTCGGGCAGGGCGTAGTCTTTGACGAAGCGCTCGGCCATCACGCGGGGCAGCTCGGCCATTTCGCTCTTCACGCGCTCGACCCAGTCGCGGCCAATCACCAGCGGTGGCAGGTCCGGGTCGGGGAAGTAGCGGTAATCGGCGGCGTCTTCCTTGGTGCGCATGGCACGGGTCTCACCCGTGTCGGGGTCGAACAACACAGTGGCTTGCTGGATGGTGTGGCCGTCTTCGATTTGTTCGATCTGCCAGCGCACTTCGTAGTCGATGGCCTGCTGCATGAACTTGAAGCTGTTCAGGTTCTTGATTTCGCGGCGCGTGCCCAGCTCGGCACCGGGCTTGCGCACCGACACGTTGGCGTCGCAACGGAACGAGCCTTCTTGCATGTTGCCGTCGCAAATGCCAATCCAGGTCACGATCTTGTGCAGCTCTTTGGCATAGGCCACAGCTTCTTCGCTGCTGCTCATGTCGGGTCGCGTCACGATTTCCAGCAGCGGCGTGCCAGCGCGGTTCAGGTCGATGCCCGACTGGCCGATGAAATCTTCGTGCAGCGATTTGCCCGCGTCTTCTTCGAGGTGGGCGCGTTCCAGGCGCACGGTTTTGCGCACGGTCTCTTTGCCTTCTTCGAGGAAGAAGGACACCTCACCGCCTTGCACCACCGGGATCTCGAATTGGCTGATCTGGTAGCCCTTGGGCAGGTCGGGGTAGAAGTAGTTTTTGCGCGCAAAGATGCTGCGCTCAGCGATGTGCGCGTTGATGGCCAGACCGAACTCGATGGCGCGTTCAACGGCACCGATGTTCATCACGGGCAGCGTGCCGGGCAGGGCCATGTCCACCGCGCAAGCTTGCGTGTTGGCTTCAGCACCAAACGCGGTCGGGGCGCGGCTGAAGATCTTGCTGTGGGTCGAGAGTTGGGCGTGTGTCTCGAAGCCGATGACGACTTCGTAGCCTTGGACGAGTTTGCTCATGGTCTTAAACCCCCGCTGGTTTCTGGAGGTGGAAATCGGTCGCTTGTTGCAGGCGGTGTGCGGCGTTCAGCAACTGGGCTTCCTTGAAGTAGTTGCCAATCAGCTGCAGGCCCACGGGCATGTTGCCCGCGCCAAAGCCTGCGGGCACGCTCATGCCGGGTAGACCAGCCAGCGAGGCGGGCAACGTGAAGATGTCGGCCAAATAGTCGGCCACCGGGTCGTTGGCGTTTTCGCCAAACTTCCAGGCCACCGATGGGGCCACGGGGCCTGCGATCACGTCGCACTCTTTGAACGCGTTTTGGAAGTCGTCGGCGATCATGCGGCGGATTTTTTGGGCTTGCAGGTAGTAGGCGTCGTAATAACCATGCGAGAGCACATAAGCGCCCGTCATGATGCGGCGCTTGACCTCGTTGCCAAAGCCTTCGGCGCGGGTCTTTTTGTACATGTCCACCAGGTCGGTGTAGTCTTTGGCGCGGTGGCCGAACTTCACGCCGTCAAAGCGGCTCAGGTTGGAGCTGGCTTCGGCCGGGGCGATGATGTAGTACACCGGAATCGACAGCTCGGTGCGCGGCAAGCTGATGGGCACGAGCTTGGCACCCAGCTTTTCGTATTCGCGCAAAGCACCGTCCACGGCGGCGCGCACATCGGCGTGCAGGCCTTCGCCAAAGAACTCTTTCGGAATGCCAATGCGCAGGCCTTCGAGGGAGTTGTTAAGCGTGGCAGAAAAGTCTTCGGTCGGCATGTCCAGCGAGGTCGAGTCGCGGTCGATGTCACCGCCGCACATGGCCGACAACAACAGGGCGCAGTCTTCGGCGCTGCGGGCCATGGGGCCAGCTTGGTCCAGGCTGGAGGCGTAGGCGATCATGCCGTAGCGCGATGCGCGGCCATAGGTGGGCTTGATGCCGGTGATGCCGCAAAAGCTGGCGGGTTGGCGGATCGAGCCACCGGTGTCGGTGCCGGTGGCGGCGGGGGCCAGGCCCGCGGCCACAGCGGCGGCGCTGCCGCCCGACGAGCCGCCGGGCACGCGGGCCGTGTCCCAGGGGTTTTGCACCGGGCCGTAGGCCGAGTTTTCGTTGGCCGAGCCCATGGCGAATTCGTCGCAGTTGAGCTTGCCCAAAGTGACCATGCCCGCTGTACGCAGGCGCTGAACCACGGTGGCGTCAAAGGGCGAGCGGTAGCCGCTCAGGATTTTCGAGCCTGCGGTGGTGGCGAAGTCGCGCGTGACAAACACGTCTTTGTGCGCCACCGGCACGCCTTCGAGTGGGCCGGCTGTGCCGTTCGCCAATTTGGCGTCAGAGGCCTGGGCTTGGGCCAGCGTGACTTCGCTGTTGATGTCCAAATAAGCGTTGTGAGGGTTGCCGCCGGTGCGGGCCAAAAAGCGGGTCGCCACTTCGACGGCACTGACTTCTTTGGTCTGTAAAAGGGTGGCCAGCGCTTTGACGCTGAGGTTGTGCAGATCACTCATGGCTTACTCGATCACTTTGGGAACCAGGAACAGGCCGCGTTCGACGGCGGGGGCGCTTTGCTGGTTCAAGTCGCGTTGGTTGGGCTCGCTGGCCACATCGGGGCGCAGGCGCAGCGTGATGTCCTGAATGGCCGCCACGGGGTGGGCCATGGGCTCAATGCCGGTGGTGTCCACCGCTTGCATGGCTTGGACGATGCCAAAGAAGCCATTGATTTGAGTGAGCATGCGCTCACTTTCTTCTGGCTTGAGTTCCAGCCGGGCGAGGTTCGCGATCCGGGCAATATCCTGCGAGGTCAGGGACATGGTTTAAAAAGAGTTGTAAAGGTCGGTTTTTTCCTGGTCAGAGGGTGAACAAACGTACGCCTTTGACCGGGGGATCGGGTATTATCCTGTGTTTGCTGCAGCGTGAAGCATGGTCTTTGCGCAAGACCGCACGCTCTCCCAGATTTGATTGATGTGCCCGCCCCACTCAGGCTCTTTGCAGCCAGTCGGTCGGAGCCCCTAAGGATTCCCGAATGTTTTCTTCATTCCGTCGTTATTTTTCCAGTGATCTGGCCATTGACTTGGGCACCGCCAACACGCTGATTTTTGTGCGTGACAAGGGCATTGTGCTCGACGAGCCTTCTGTGGTGGCGATCCGTCACGAAGGCGGTCCCCAGGGCAAGAAAACTCTGCAAGCTGTGGGTCATGAAGCCAAAGCCATGTTGGGCAAAGTGCCCGGCAACATCGAAGCCATCCGCCCCATGAAAGACGGCGTGATCGCCGACTTCACCGTGACTGAGCAGATGCTCAAGCAGTTCATCCGCATGGTGCACCCCCGCAGCACCTTCCGCCCCAGCCCGCGCATCATCATTTGCGTGCCTTGCGGCTCCACCCAGGTCGAACGCCGTGCGATTCGTGAGTCGGCTTTGGGCGCAGGCGCTTCTGAGGTGTACCTGATCGAAGAACCCATGGCCGCAGCCATCGGCGCGGGCTTGCCTGTGTCAGAGGCTTCGGGCTCCATGGTGGTGGACATCGGCGGTGGTACGACCGAAGTGGGCGTGATTTCGCTGGGCGGCATGGTCTACAAAGGCAGCGTGCGCGTGGGCGGCGACAAGTTTGACGAAGCCATCATCAGCTACATCCGCCGCAACTACGGCATGCTGATTGGCGAGCCCACGGCCGAAGCCATCAAGAAAAACATCGGTTCGGCCTTCCCTGGCAGCGAAGTCAAGGAAATGGAAGTCAAAGGCCGTAACCTCGCCGAAGGTGTGCCTCGCAGCTTCACGATCAGCTCCAATGAAATTCTGGAAGCGTTGACCGATCCGCTGAACAACATTGTGTCGGCAGTCAAAACGGCCCTGGAGCAAACGCCCCCAGAGCTGGGTGCGGACATTGCCGAGCGCGGCATGATGCTCACTGGCGGTGGTGCCTTGTTGCGCGATCTGGACCGTTTGCTGGCCGAAGAAACCGGTCTGCCCGTGTTGGTGGCCGAAGACCCGCTGACCTGCGTGGCCCGCGGTTGCGGCATGGCGCTGGAGCGCATGGACCAGCTGGGCAGCATCTTCACCAGCGAGTAAGGCCAGTGGCGGCCTGTTCACGCGGGCCTGTAACTGTTCTTTTTCAATTTTCTGAATCCGGTGCATCTCGACTATGGCTCTGGATACCCTTGACCACAGTGTGCCGCCGATTTTTCGGCAAGGCTTGTCAGCCATTTCCAAACTGGTCTTGCTGAGTTTGCTGTCCATTTTGTTGATGGCGGCAGACCATCGCCTCAAGATTTCTTACCCCGTGCGTGCAGGCATCGCCATGGTCTTGGCACCACTGCAGTGGTTGTCGTTGCAGCCGCTGCGTCTGGCGCGGTCCGTGGGTGATTATTTCGTCGATCTGGATGAAGCGCGTGATGCAGCGCAGAGTTTTCAGGCGCGCTCAATTGGTCAAACCCAGCGCTTGCAGCAAGTGGAACAGTTGCTCCAAGAAAACGCGCAATTGCGAGAGTTGCTTGAATTGCGCAAGGAATTTTCAGGCCCGAGCAAACCTGTTCAGGTCTTGTATGACACCACCGATGCCTACAGTGAACGTGTGGTGGTGGATCGCGGGCAATTGGCCGGTATCGTGCCAGGCTCGGCGGTGATCGATGCGGCTGGCGTGTTCGGGCAAGTCACGCGTGTGTACCCCCTGATCAGTGAGGTGACGTTGCTGACTGACCGCGACCAAAGCATTCCCGTGATGAATGCCCGAACCGGAACGCGGCACGTGGCCCATGGGGATCCGAATACTTTGGGCGGGGCGCTCGAATTGAAATTCGTGCCTGCGGGCGCAGACATGAAACAAGGCGATTTGTTGACCACCAGCGGCATCGATGGTGTTTACCCCGCAGGATTGCATGTGGGGACCATCACACAGATTGATCGCCGTGTGGATTCTTCGTTTGCGCGTGTGCACGCCAAGCCCATGGCGGTGGTGCGGGGGCGGCATTTGCTGGTGCTTTCGCCAGTGAAAGACTGGCCTGCATTACCTGTCCCCGCAGAAGTTTCCAAAACCCCGGGTAAGCGCAACAAAGCACTGGCTGGCAACAGCGCATCGCCATCTTCTGTTTCAGGAGTCAAGCCATGATCATGCCCGCTGGTCGTCCGCTTTTGTTGCCAGCCAATCCCCGCTTCATTGCATTGACCCTGGTGCTGGCGCTGCTGGTGAACATGTTGTTGGGCTTGACGGGCATGCGCTGGCTGCCGGATGTGCTGGCCATTGTGGTGGTCTTCTGGAATGTGCACCAACCACGCCGCGTTGGCTTGCTCTTGTCTTTTGTGCTGGGGCTCGCGCTGGATGTGCATGAATCCGCATTGCTGGGACAAAACGCTTTGTCCTATGTGGTTTTGAGCAGCATGGCCTTGGCGATTCAAAGGCGTTTGTTGTGGTTCTCTTTGCGCGAACAGGCTTTGCAAATTGTGCCCTTGTTCATTATTGCCGCATTGTTGGAGTGGGCCACGAGACTGATTGTTCAGGATGCTTGGCCACATTGGAGCCAGTTGTTTGCCCCCTTCTTGCAGGCGGCATTGTGGCCATTGGTAGGGGCCGTGCTGTTGGCACCGCAACGACGGGCATTTGCGCCTGACGATATCCGGCCTCTTTGAACATGGCGTTGAGTTTGCCTTCGCTTGCTGAACTGCGCGATACGCAGGCGGACATCCATCGTTTCCATCAGCGTGTGATGGTGATCCAGCTGGTGGTGTTTATTTGCTTCATGCTGCTGTTGACGCGACTGGCCTATTTGCAGATCGTGCGCCATGAAGATTTGCTGGAACAAGCCGAGAATAACCGCACGGCGGTCTTGCCCACTGTGCCACCGCGCGGCACGATTCTGGACCGCAACGGTGTGGTGCTGGCCAGCAATTATTCGGCGTACACGCTGGAGATCACGCCCTCCCAGGTCAAGGATCTGGAGGCCACCATCAATGATCTGGCCGAGTTGGTAGATATTCAGGCCAAAGATCGTCGGCGTTTCAAGCGTTTGCGCGAAGAATCCAAGAGCTTTGATTCCCTGCCCATTCGCACGCGCCTGACCGATGAAGAGGTGGCCCGATTCAGCGCACAGCGTTACCGCTTTCCGGGCGTGGACATCAAGGCTCGTTTGTTCCGTCAATATCCTTTTGGCGAATTGGCCAGCCATGTGATTGGCTACATTGGTCGCATCAATGCCAAAGAAAAAGAACGCATTGAGGAAGACGACGAATCGGGCAATTACCGCGGCACCGAATACATCGGCAAGCTGGGGGTGGAGCAACGCTACGAGCGCGAGTTGCACGGCATCACCGGGGTGAATCAGGTAGAGACTTCGGCCGGTGGTCGCGCCACGCGCAACTTGTCGAGTCGGCCAGCCATTCCGGGGCAGAACGTGGTCTTGTCGATCGACATTCGACTGCAGAAAATGGTCGAGGATTTGTTCGGTTCCCGGCGTGGGGCCTTGGTGGCGTTGGACCCCAACACGGGGGAGGTGCTGGCTTTCGTGAGCAAGCCCACCTTCGATCCCAACTTGTTTGTCGATGGCATCGACACCGAAAACTGGCAGATGCTCAATGAGTCAATCGACAAGCCTTTGCTCAATCGCGCATTGCGTGGCACCTACCCGCCGGGATCGACCTACAAGCCCTTCATGGCTCTGGGGGCCTTGACCACCGGCAAACGCAGTGCCAGCACCATCATTCAGGACAACGGGTCCTGGTCGTTTGGTGGGCACACCTTCCGCAGTCACGGTGACACAGGTTTGGGGCCCGTGGACATGGTGCGCTCGATTGTCATGTCGAGCAATGTTTATTACTACTCTCTGGCCAATGAAATGGGTGTAGACACCATCCACGACTTCATGAAGCCTTTGGGCTTTGGTCAGATCACAGGTATTGACCTGCCCGGTGAGGTGCGCGGCATTTTGCCCAGCACCGATTGGAAGCGCAATTACTACAAGCGGCCCGAGCAAAAAAAGTGGTTCGCGGGGGAGACGATTTCGCTGGGCATTGGACAGGGGTACAACAACTTCACCATGTTGCAACTGGCATCAGCTACGGCCACATTGGCCAGCGGAGGTCAGAAATTCACACCGCGGGTCGTGAAGGCCACGCAAGATGCCCTCACCCATGCACAGGTGCCTGTGGCAGGCAATGAATCGGTCAACCTGGGTTACAACCCGGATCACATCGCGGTCGTGCGCAATGGTTTGATCGGCGTCGCCACATCGGGCACGTCTGCGCAGGTGTTTGCGGGCTCGGCTTACCAAAGTGCAGGCAAGACCGGCACAGCCCAAGCGGTGACGATCGGACAAAAAGAAAAATACAACGCCAGCAAGTTGGGTGAATACCAGCGTGATCATGCTTTGTACATGGCTTTTGCACCAGCAGAATCGCCGCAAATTGCGCTGGCGCTGGTGGTGGAAAATGCGGGCTTTGGCGCGGCCCATGCAGCGCCCATTGCGCGGCGGGTGTTTGATTACTGGCTGCTCGGCCAATACCCGAGTGAGCAAGACATGCTGGCCACCCAGCAAGGCCAAAGCTCCAGACCCATTGGCACGCCTCGTGCCAAACAGGACATCGTGCTGGACGACAAGAAGGCCACTGATGCTGCCCGCTGACGCTTGTACTGAACGGAGACTTCAGCTTTGGTAAACCGTGCTCAGTGAGGCAAAGCCTTTGACCTCAATCGGATTGCCAAAGGGGTCCACGAAGAACATGGTCCATTGCTCGCCAGCTTGACCAGCAAAGCGCAAATGCGGCTCGATCACAAAGCGCATGCCGCGCGACTGCAGGCGATCGGCCAGGGCCTGCCAATCATCCTTTTGCAAAATCAGGCCAAAGTGCGGCATGGGCACCAGGTGCTCGCCCACACGGCCGGTGTTGCTGGTCTTGAACGGCTCACCCAGGTGCAGCGAAATCTGGTGAGTGAAGAAATCAAAGTCCACCCAAGTGTCGGTGGATCGACCCTCCTTGCAACCGAGCACATCGCCATAAAAGCGCCGGGCTTCGTCAAGGTCGCTGACGTGGAACGCCAAATGGAAAAGACTGTTCATGCCTGAAAGCATAGCAGCCTGAACGGCTCAGCGTCTTTTGTTTGAACCTAATGGGGCTTCAGCAGTTGCTTGACAATCGATGCAGCGCAAGGCGGCCGGGTAGGCGGACAAGCGTGCTTCGGGGATGGGCGCGCCGCAGTCTTTGCACGTGCCGTATAGGCCAGCCGCCAGCCGCTCCAGAGCATCTTCCAGTGCGCCCAGTTCGGCGGTTTCGTGTTCGTTCATCGCAAACTCATCATCGCGTTCCGA
>JBEEJQ010000042.1:0-17778 GCA_041169105.1 Pseudomonadota bacterium
TACAAGCGGAATGGAAGCGGCCTCTTCCATGGTGAGGCCCTCGGGTTTGAGCGCCAGTGAGGCTTCCTTGACCGGAACAAATTCGGCAAAGGTTCCGATGCGGAAGTCATCGACCCGCGCATAGACCGCATCGCCGGTTTTAAACTGCCGCACGAGCGGGCCTACCTTCACGATGACGCCAGCCACATCGTGACCCAGGACCAGCGGCATACGGTACGGCAAGATGAGCTTGAACTCACCATCGCGGAGCTTGGAGTCCAGAAGGTTGACGCCTGCGGCATGCACCTGCACCAGCACTTCGTCGTCACGCAACTCTGGGGTTGGCATGTCGGCCAGGCGCAGGACGCGCTTTTTGCCATAGCCATCGAGAACAAATGCTTTCATGGTTTTCCTTGTCTGTGGAAATGTGGTGAGTTGGTTGGAACTCATTTCGCATGATGTTCATCATATATAAATTCGAAAAAAAATGGTGTCCATGGACGTGTCTTGCATGTATTAGTTTGTCGTTGTGAGCAAATGCCGGAGTGCGGCTTCGCGCAGGCTGTCGGACAGCACCGAATCGTCCACCGCGCGCGCCAGCAACAAAGCGCCGACCATGGTGGCCACGGTCACCAGTGCGCGCTCGTGCGCGACGGGCTGGCCCCAGTCGGAGGACTGTCGAGCAGCGAGATCCACCATTTCCTTGATGTGTCGGGTAGTCACCCGGCGCACGTCTGTTGTCTGCCGCGCAGTTTCCGAACCCAAGGCAGCCAGAGGGCATCCCACCTCGGTGTTTTCCAGGTGCTCCTTGGACAAGTAAGCACGCAGCATGGCCTCCAAGGTCTTGCCTGCGGGCACGGTGCTCACTACCTCAGCGACGGCAGCAACCGACTCGGCACAGGCCTGACTCGCTGCTTCGGCCAGCATAGCCTCGCGGGAGTCGAAATGTGCATAAAACGCGCCGTGCGTTAAACCCGCCTCTTTCATGATGCCGGCGACGGCGGTGCCGTCATAGCCGCTTCGCCGGATAGCGCGGGCAGCAGCTTGCACGATGCGCTCGTGCGATGCCTCTTTGGCGGCGGTTCGGGCATTGGTGGAATTTCGCATGATGGGCATCATATATTAATTCGGAGCGTTGTGCTGCCGTTGATCCAAACTCGCCGGAGGGGCTGCCGGTAGTCTCTGTGGGCTGACCGGCCAGTGGATGACGGCGCGTTCCAGCCCACCGTTGCGGGTGGGCCAGCCCAGCCGGATGTAGATGCATTTGGACACTTTTGGAGCAGCATCAGACGATGTATTGGGGCACATGCCTGATCACCCATACGGCTGCTTGGCGGCTATCTTGAGGGTAAATACCGATATCTGTACCGATTCGTACATTAATAAAATCTTGATGTACCAGAACGTACATTAAACATTTTCAAAGGATATCGGGTGTTCAAAGTCGTACTTCAACGATTGCTCATGTCGGTGCCGTTGGTGATCGTGGTCACGCTGCTGACCTTTGTGCTCAACAGTCTGGCACCGGGCGATATGGCCATGACCATACTGGGTGCCGATGGCACCCGCGAGCAATACGAAGCCCTGCGCACCGAACTCGGTCTGGACCGGCCTTTGCTCTTGCAGTACCTGTCTTGGCTGGGTCAGGCGGTGCAGGGCGATTTGGGCGTTTCACACTTCACCAAAGAAAGCGTGACCTCACTGCTCAACCCACGTCTGGGCGTGTCGGTCTCCATCATGATCGGGGTGCTGGTGGTCTGCTTGAGCCTGGGTCTTGCGCTGGGGGTGGCCAGCGCACTGCGGGGGGGATGGGTTGGCCGCGCCATCGACGCCTTTTCTCTGGTCGGCCTGATCTTTCCGTCCTTCTGGTTGGCCTTGGTGCTGATCTCGGTCTTTGCGGTGACCTTGCGCTGGCTGCCTGCCACGGGTTACGTGTTTTTCAGCGAGAGCCCCAAAGATTGGGCATTGAGCCTCGTCTTGCCGATCTTCTCGGTGGCCATGTACTCCATCACCAGCATCGCCAAACAAACCCGCGATGCCATGAACGATGTCATGGGCCGTGACTTCATACGTGCCTTGCGCGCCTGCGGCTTGCCCGAGCGCAGTGTGATCTGGAAGCATGCCCTGCGCAACGCGGCCTTGCCGGTGGTCACCGTGCTGGGCTTGGTGATGATCGGTGCCATCAGTGGCACGGTCTTCGTCGAGCGCGTGTTCGTGCTGCCCGGCCTGGGCAGTCTGGCCGTCAGCGCAGCTTTGAACAAAGACATCTTGCTGCTGCAAGGCGTCACCCTGTATTTCACCTTGATGACTGTGGCCATCAATTTGATGGTGGACCTGAGCTATGGGTGGCTCAACCCCAAAGTGAGGCTGTCATGAGTGCCCTTGCATCCCATCCCCCGAGCTTTATCCGGCGCTTATTGGGGCGCCCACTGGCCGTATTGGCTTTGCTGTGGCTGTTGCTGCTTTTTGTGCTGTCGGTCAGCGCACCGCTGTTCGCCCCGATAGACCCATTGGAGCAAGACCTGCTGGCACTCAAACAGTGGCCCAGCGCCGAACACTGGCTGGGCACCGATGCACTGGGTCGCGATGTGTTCAGCCGCATGGTGCATGGTGTCTCGATCACCATTGCAGGCGTGATCGAAGCCGTGGTCATGGCCAGTCTGCTGGGCTTGAGCCTGGGCGTGAGTGCCGGATACTTCGGCGGCCTGTGGGACCGCTGCGTTCAGCAATACGTGAGCCTGGTTCAGTCCTTGCCCACCATGCTGATCATGCTGGCTGTACTGGCCGTGTTCGGTCAAGCCATGCTGCCCGCCATGGTCACGCTCGGCGTGATGGGTTCGGCCGGGGTCTCGCGCGTGCTGCGCAGCGTGACGCTGGCCGTGCGCGAAGAGCTGTACATCGCGGCCGCCCGCATCTCGGGTCTGAGCGACGCACACATCATCGTGCGCCATGTGTTGCCCCGCATTGCTGGGCCGGTGATCGTGCAGATGTCCTTGTTCGCCGCCATTGCCGTGATCGTGCAAACGGGCATCAGCTTTTTGGGCTTGGGCGTGGCCCCACCTGCACCCACATGGGGCAGCATGATTTTTGAAGCCTCAGCCAGCCTGAATGATTTCCCTTGGTTGTTGGTGCCTTCGGGTGGCGTGGTGGCGATCACCGTTCTCTCATTTGGCCTGCTGGGCGACAGCCTGCGTGATACATCCACCGAATCCTGGTCACGTCCGGCGGTGCGTCAGGGCGTCAAGGCCCGCTTGGCGGTCAAGCCACAAGACTTGCCCGAAGGCGGCTTGCTGTCCATGCGCGATGTGACCATCGTCACCGGCTCGGGCCAGGCGCAGCGCACCTTGGTCAAAGGCGTGAATTTCGACCTGAAGCAAGGTGAAACTCTGGGCATCGTGGGCGAATCGGGCAGTGGCAAAACCCTCACCAGCTTGTCGCTCATGGGCCTGCTGCCGCCCGGTGTGCATGTGAGCGCAGGCACGGCGGTCATCCAGGGCGAAGTGATCGATTTGTCCAACGAAAAGCGCCTGACCCAGCTGCGCGGTGCCACCGTGGGCATGATCTTTCAGGAGCCCATGGCGGCATTGGACCCTTGCTTCACCATCGGTCACCAATTGGCCGAAGTCATCCGCTTGCAAGACCTGGGTGCAGCGCAAGTCCAGGCCAAGGTCATCGAATTGCTGGAGCAGGTCAAGATCCCCAACCCTCAGGATGTGGCCCAGCGTTACCCTCACCAAATTTCGGGCGGCATGGCCCAGCGCGTGGGCATCGCCCGTGCGCTGGCCAGCGAGCCCAAAATCTTGCTGGCCGATGAGCCCACCACCGCGCTGGACGTGACGGTGCAGGCCGAAATCCTGGCCTTGCTGCGCAGCTTGAGCCAATCGCGCCAGATGGCGGTGGTGCTGGTCACGCACGATTGGGGCGTGGTGGCCGACATCTGTGACCGCGCCATGGTGCTGCGCCATGGTCAGGTGCTCGAATCGGCCACCGTGGTCGACCTGTTCCACCGTCCACAACACCCCTACACCCAGGCTTTGCTGGCCGCCAACCCGCACAGCGCCCAGCCGGGCGAAGTGCTCCCGACCGTGGACGACAAACTGATGGACATCACGGGAGCTGCAGCATGAACGCCACACCTCTTTTGCAGGTCAAGGACCTGAGGGTCGATTTCGCGCAGGGCAAAGGCAAAGTCTTTCAAGCGCTCAAAGGCGTGAGCCTGAACATCCACCCCGGCGAGACCGTGGGCCTGGTGGGCGAATCCGGCTCAGGCAAAACCACTGTGGGCCGTGTGATCCTGGGGCTGACCGAGGCCACCAGTGGCCAGGTCATCTTTGACGGCGAAGACATCACCCAAGCCAGCCGCGCACGCCGACGCGCTTTGGGGCGCGACATCCAGGTCGTTTTCCAGGACCCTTATGGCTCGCTCAACCCCGCACGCACCGTGGGTGACACGCTGGCCGAACCTTTGCTGAGCGACAAAAGCCTGAGCCCCACAGACATTCAGCAGCGCATCGCCGAGGTCTTGCAACGCGTGGGCATGCCCACGGACACCGCGCAGCGCTACCCCGGTCAGTTCTCTGGCGGTCAGCGCCAGCGCATCGCGATTGCCCGTGCCGTCATCGCCAAGCCGCGCCTGATCGTCTGCGACGAGCCGGTCAGTGCGCTCGACCTGTCGGTGCAAGCCCAAGTGTTGAACCTGCTCAAGGAGCTGCAGCAAAGCATGGGTCTGGCCATGCTTTTCATCTCGCACGATTTGACCGTGGTCAGGCATGTGTCACACCGCACCGTGGTGCTGTACCGGGGCGACATCGTCGAGCAAGGTGATGCCGCTCAAGTGCACGAGCATCCGCAGCACCCCTACACCCGAGCCCTGCTGGCAGCAGCGCCTGTGCCCGATCCGTTGATCCAGCGCGAACGCCGCGCCCAGTTCGAGCAGGCACGCCAGGCGCTGGCCGCAGCGACTTGAATCCGTTTTTCACCCGCCGTTCACACTTTTTTCAACCACACCGACAGGAGACATGCATGAACACACCGAACACCTTTCGCCGCCATCTGTTGAGCACCAGCGTGCTGAGCGCCTGCGCCCTCAGCCTGGGCCTGATGAACGCCCCCGTCATGGCGCAAACCAATGCCAAGGTGCTGAGCATCGGCATGCCCTTCTCGCCATTGAGCATGGACCCCTCCATCAGCGGCAACGGCCGTGCCGGCGTGCATTTGTCGCCCGCATATGAGCCTTTGATCCGCACGCAGGCCGACGGCAAATTCGCGCCTGGCCTGGCCACCGCCTGGCAGTTGTCGGCGGACAGCAAGGAAGTGACCTTCACACTGCGCCAGAACGCCAAGTTCAGCGACGGCGAACCCGTGACGGCCGAAGCGGTCAAAAAGTCCATCGAGTATTTCGTTGGCAAGAAGGGGCCTTTCTCGGCCAACTTGTCGACCATGACCGGCATCGAGATCCTCGACAAGTTCAAGCTCAAGATCAAACTCTCGGCCCCACAGCCCGCGCTGCTGTCGCTGTTTGACGCTTACTTCAACAGCGGCGACATCATCAGCCCCAACGGCGTGGCCAAACCTGACCAACTGGGCGCAGCCACCTTTGGCGCAGGCCCCTACAAACTGGACCCTTCAGCCACCATCACCGGCAAGAGCTACACCTATGTGCCCAACGAGCACTACTACGACAAGAGCCGCATCCAGTGGGACAAGGTCGTTGTTCAAGTGTTTGAAGACCAGAACGCCGGCATTCAGGCCATGAAAGCCGGCCAATTGAAGGTTCTGGTGAGCGACCCTTTCACCGGCAACGCCAACGCGGCCAATCTGCCCAAAGACCTGCGCATCGTCTCTGACCCGGTGCAGTGGACTGGTCTGGTCTTGGCTGACCGCGAGGGCGTGTTCCAGCCCGAACTCAAAGACGTGCGTGTGCGCCAAGCCATCAACTACGCGCTGGACCGCAAACTGATCGCCACCGCCTTGTTTGGCAAACTGGCCGAGCCCTCTGCGCAACTGCAAAGCAAGGGCTTTCTGGGTTACGACCCCGAGATTGAAAAGCGTTACCCCTACGACCCCGCCAAGGCCAAAGCCTTGCTGGCCGAAGCCGGCTACCCCAACGGCTTTGAGCTGAAACTGCAATATGTCAACAACACGCTCAGCCGCTTTATGACCATGGCCATTGCCGGCCAACTCAAGAAGGTCGGCATCCGCCCCGTGACCGAAGAGTTCCAGAACTTCGGCGCCATGATCGCCGCCGAGCGCAGCAAAAAAATCGGTGCGCTGATGTTCAACAGCAATTCGGGTGTGCCCAACCTGGCCCGCTTCCAGACCTTGGGCAAGGGCAGCCTGAACTTCTACAAGTCGGAAGACGCCACCCTGACCAAATTGATGGACGAAGCCGCTGCTTTGCCACTGGACAAGGCTGAAGGCGCTTGGAAGAAAGTCTATGCCCATGCCGCCGAGATCGCCTGGTTCGCGCCTGTGGTGGCCAGCCACACGGTCTACTTTGTCTCCAACAGCGTGAAGGCGCCTCGCATTGGCCAATCGGTCGTGATCGACGCCATCGACTTCGTGCCCGCCAAATAAGTCATCCCATGCCTCACAACACCCCCACCTTGCCCCTGGATCCGGCGATTGTCGAGATCGACCGCCGTTGGAAAGCCGCTGGCATCCCCGACCTCTATGAAGGGGGCAACGGCCCCGTGAGCCGCGAACGTGCCCGCAATGTGCGTGCGCTGCTTTACCCCAAGCCCAAGCTCCCTGAAGGCCGCATCGAGTCCCGCACGATTCCTGGCCCTGCCGGGAACATGGCTGTACGCGTGATCTATCCCTTGTCCGGCGAGATCACCGGCACCTTGGTGTATCTGCATGGCGGCGGCTGGGTGGTGGGCGATCTGGAGTCGCATGAAGCCCATGCCATTCGCCTGGCCAACCGTGCCGGTGTGGTTGTTCTGAATGTGGACTACCGGTTGGCCCCAGAGCATCCCTTTCCTGCGGCTGCGGACGATGCGGAAGCTGCGCTGCAGTGGGCCAGCACCCATTTGGACGAGCTGGGAGGCAATGACAAACCGCTGGCCGTGGGCGGCGACAGCGCCGGGGGCAACCTGGCCGCTGTGGCGGCGCTTTACTGCCGCGACCACGGCATTGCGCTGGCTTGCCAGCTGCTGCTGTACCCGGCCACCAACCTGTCTGGCCGGGGTGGCCCTGAAAAGTCTTACCTGGGCGACAACGCCGAAGCCAAGGCGCTGGACCCACGCGTGTCCCCCCTGAAGGCGTCAACGCTGGCAGGTCTGGCCCCTGCCATCATCGGCGTGGGTGTGCATGACTTTTTGTACCAGGACAACCTGGCCTACGCGGCTGCACTCAAAGGCGCAGGCGTGCCGCTGCTGATGCGTGTACACGGCGACTTGAACCACGGCTTTTTCAGTTACACCGCGGTGTCGCCCGCAAGCGCCGTTGCAGCGGACCAGCTGTGCGACGACTTGCGCCAGCACATGCTGGCCTGATCGTTAAACTTTGGCCTCTATGGATCCGGTTAAACGCAACATTCTGGAAGTCGCACTGGCGGAGTTCGCAAACTTCGGGCTGGAGGGCAGCCGCATCGAATCGATCGCGGCGGGCACCCACACCAGCAAGCGGATGATCTACTACCACTTTGGCAGCAAGGAAGGCCTGTATGCCGCCGTGCTGGAGTTCGCCTACTGGATCGTGCGCGAAGACCACATCGACCCGCCAGTCGACCTGCCAGCTCTGCAAGCTTTGGCCCGATTCGCCGGGTACGCCTTTGATAACTTCAGCAAATACCCGGACTTCATCCGACTGAGCTTGCAAGAAAACCTGCAAGGTGCCCGCTTTCTGAAAGCATCGCCCACCATCATCGAGATGAACCGCGCCACATTGACCGTGGTGAAGGACATCGTGAAACGCGGCCAGGCCGAGGGGACGATCCGTCAAAACGTCGATCCAATGAACGTCTACATCAATTTCATTGGTTTGTGTCATTACCACATCTCATCGCGGCACAACTACCGGGTGCTGTTTGATTACGACACCAGCACGCCTGAAAACAGCCAGTCACGTCGCGAGTCGATCTGCGATGCCATCGTGCGCTATGTGCAGGCCTGAATGCTCACCGCAACACAGACATCTTCATGAACCCGTTTGAATCCACCGTCCAAACCCATCCCCTGCAAGCGCCATTAAGCGTGCTGGCTTGGGAGGCGGTGGTGCAGGTCTCGCCCCGACAAGACTTGGGCATGTCACCTGCGGGTGAACGCTTCATCATCCCGATTGTGGGCGGCCAATTTGCGGGCGACATCGATGGCCATGTCTTGCGCGGGCGTGTTCTGCCCGGCGGTGCCGACCGGCAACTGCTGCGGCCCGATGGCATCAAGGAACTGGACGCGCTGTACGAAATGCAGCACGACGACGGCACGGTGCTGACCATCCACAACCGCGTGACCATCGATGCTGCCGCCGATGGGTCGCGCTATGCCTTCTCGCATGTGAAAGTCACAGCCCCCGAAGGACCACACGCATGGCTCAATCGCCGGGTCTTTGTGGGCACCTTGCATGGCTTGCCGCCGGAGCAACAAGCCGTCTTGATCCGGGTCTGGATGCTGCGCTGAAGCTCAGTTCTCAGCCAATAGCACACCCATAAACACGCTGAACCCCAGCCAGTGGTTTTTAGCCACCGTGAAATCGTGGCCAAGCCCTGTTCAACGCCGGTCTGCTTCGGACCGATAACTCGCACCAACTCACGCCTGCTGTCCGTCCGTACCTGCAGCTTCTTGTATCGCTTGGCCCAGGGCCTCGAAATGCGCCATGGCGTCTGGCGTCAGCACCAGGTATTTGGTTCGGTGGTCTTGCGCTGGGTGTTCTACGGCCAGCAAGTCCAGCGCTTTCAGACGCATGATGCGTTTGTGCAGGGTGGACGGCGATGCCAGTTGTTTCAGGTCGATGGCCTCGGTGACCGTCAAAGGCTTCTTGTCCATGTTGCGCAGGAACACCTCTTGCAGCAGCAACGACTCCAGCGGGTGCAGCGCCACACCCGCAGGCAAGACCTGCGCCGACTGTGCGTTTTTGAGGAAGCGCCCATACAGTGTTTGATTGGGAGTCGGTGTCATGCGCTTTGCTCGGGGCGTGTGGGCGGGGGCGTAGCCTCGCGTTCGGTCAGCAGATCGGCCACGCTCACATTGAGGTAGTTGGCCAGTTTCAGCAAGGTGTCCAGGCTCGGATTGGTCTTGGCGCGTTCAATTTTGCTCATCATGGTTCTGTCGATGCCCGCCTCCCACGCGCAGCGTTCCTGCGAGAGGGGCTTGGCGGGTGGCGGCGCTTTTTTTGCGCGGTAACGCCTCACATTGGCTGCGAGGTCTTCTCTCAGACTTTGGGCGGTTTTGCTGCGAACAACTGACATGGTGTGAGTGTTCTTTTTAGTAGGCTCAAAAGCTACAGTCCATACACCCACGGATATATAAGACACGGTGTTTGATCTGTGTCATTTGATTCAACGGTTCAAAAGCTTCAATTTTGCGCAGGTGTTCTGGGGCACAGTGCAAACAGATCGATGTCGCTATAAGTCTAAAGTTGGCGAGCGCGTGAGGTCCAGCGTGCTTCAAGTGGCATGGCGCTGTCAGCGGCTTGGCATCAGTCGGTGGTGCCGTCTGTTGGGGGTTGAGATGAAAAAATTCGGGATGCTCGCGCTGTGTTGCGCGATGGGTACAAGCCATGCTTATGACGGCCTGAGCAGTGAGTTGAGTCACGCCGCAGGGGGCGCACTGCTGGCAGGTGCATTGACGAGTTTTTACAGCGAGTCTGACAACCGCGCATGGATCGGGTTCGCAGTCAGCACGGCGGGCATCGTGATCTCAGAGAGCTATCAGATCGCTCACGGCGCAAAGCGCTCCAGCTCTTTGCTGGACGTGGCTTCTCATGCGGCGGGCTCGGCCTTGGGGGCTTGGTGGACGGACAAGTACTACCTGATGCCGGTGATCAGGCCCAAATCGGTGGGTCTGGTGTTCACGCGCCAGTTTTGACGAGGCCACTGCTCCATTGATCAATCCGGTTTGACGCGCACCCCGGCAATCACCCCGACCACCAGCAAGCCGATGCCGATCAGCGTGAGCGGCTCTGGCCATTGACCCCGCAGCACAAAGGCGTAGGCCAGCGCAGAGAGGGTTTCGAACACGATGAGCTGTCCGGCCAGTGCGGTGGGCAGGCGCTGGCTGGCGGCGTTCCAGCACAGCGTGCCCAGCCATGAGGCCAAGAGGCCAATGGCCATCATCAGGCCTGCAAATTCGAATGGACGCGGACCCCAAGGCATGGAAAACGCCGCCCCCGTGAGCGACTGCCAAACCCAGAACAGGCCATAGCCGAGCAAGGCCAAAGGCAAGGTGGCCAGGCCTTGTGCGGTGGCCCACACACGTGGGTTGCGCTCGGGGTGGCCGCGCAGCCAGTCGGCGTTTTTCAGGGGGTACCAAGTCCAGCACACCACCGCGCCCACGGCCAGCAGTGCACCGCTGATGTAGCGGCCGGTGTCGGCGTGCGGCTGGTGCAGCAGGGCAGTCCATTCCACATGGTTGACGCAGGCAATGCCCAGCAGAATTAGCCCCAATGCAGGCACAAGTTGCCGCCAGGCCAGGTGGCCATCGCGCTGGTGGTTGAGCACATTGGCTGATACCGCGATCACCACCGGCAAGGTGCCGATGATCATGGTGGGCAAGGCACCGCCTGCACGCTGGATGGCGCTGGCCAGAAAGAGGTAATACAGCAGATTGCCGATGGCTGCCAGGCGCAAGGCGGCCAGCCAGTCGGGGCGCGTCAGGCGACGCAACTCGTGGCGGTCCACCAAGGCCAGAGGCAGCGCGATCAAGCCGAAAGCCAGATAACGGCCAAAGGTGTGCAAGGCAGCGGGGTACTCGGGCAGCATCAGCGGGCCCACAAACACCAGGCCCCACATCATGCCGGCGGCCAAAGAGAAAAAGATGCCTGAGCCCATGGGTGTGCAGATCAGGTGCGCCAGGCCGGCAAGCGCCAGTTGCGCCAGACGGCCAGCACGCGCAAGCCCACGGTGACGGCCAGGCAAGCCAGCAGGGCCAGCCAGCCGGGTGCATCGGCATGCCACAGGGCCAGATAGACCCAGCCCCCTGCAAAGGCGCAGACGGCATAAGGGCGGTGGTCTTTGAATGCGGTGGGGATTTCGTTGCACACCATGTCGCGCAGCACGCCGCCAAACACGCCGGTGATCAGGCCCATGAGCACGGCCACCACACCGGGCATGAGCGCTTGCAGGGCATGGTGCACGCCGGTGGCGGTGAACAGGCCCAGGCCCAGTGCGTCAGGCCAGAGGATGGCTTTTTCGGTGACTTCAAAGTGCCGCTGGCGCATGAACAGCATGGCCAGCACGCACAAGGCCATGACACCCCAGAGCACCTCCACATGCTGCACCCAGAAAAAAGGCCGCTGGTCCAGCAGCAAGTCGCGCAAGGTGCCGCCGCCGAATGCGGCCAGAAAGGCCACCACGCACACGCCCACGGCGTCCAGTTGTTTGCGTGCGGCCTCCATCAGGCCCGACAGGGCAAAGGCCGCAGTGGCCGCCAGCTCGACCAGCAAGAGCAGGGTTGAGCCCCAAGCTTGAATTCCATCCATGGGCAAGATTATCGATGAGCCGTCTTGTGCAGTGCTTGCGGTGCAGACCGTGCAGACCGTGCAGTGGATACCGGTGGATGTGCCCTCTCTATCCAAAGATGCATGGTGCGAAGGGCCGGGCCGCCCTAGCATGCAGTTGTGAAATACCCCAGCACTGACTTCAACACGAACTCGCCCCATCTGCCCGGTCCCGGTCTGGACCGCTGGACGCATGCGCAGCTTTCACCCTGGACCATGGGGGTGTCCACCGCTTCGCTGCGCATGGCCTTTGACGATTGGCTCACGCATCTGACGTTCAACCCGGCCGAGCAACTGGAGTTGTGGCAACAAGCTCTGCAAGGTGCGCAGCAATTGGCGCTGTACGCCTCACGGGCCCATGAGCGTCCGTGCCCACCGTGCATCGAACCTGTTTGGCATGACACGCGTTTTGCGCACCCGAGCTGGCAGACTTGGCCTTTCAACCTGATGAGCCAGGCCTTTTTGCTGACCCAGCACTGGTGGCACAGTGCAAGCACTGGTGTGCGGGGGGTAGAGCCACACCACGAGGCGGTGGTCAGCTTCACTGTGCGGCAACTCCTGGACATGGTGTCGCCGGCCAATTTTGTGTTGAGCAACCCCGAGGTGCTGGACCGCACCGTCAACACCCTCGGGGGCAATTTGCGCCAGGGTTTTCTCAATTGGCTGGAAGACCTGCAGGCCTTGCGCACCCACAGCCCGCCCAAGGGCACCGAGGTCTATCGTGTCGGGCACGAAGTGGCCCGCACACCGGGGCAGGTGATTTACCGCAACCGGCTGATCGAGCTGATCCAGTACACGCCCACCACGGCGAAGGTCCGGCCCGAGCCGGTGTTGGTGGTGCCGTCCTGGATCATGAAGTACTATGTGCTGGATTTGTCGGCGCACAACTCCCTGATCCAGTACCTGGTGGATCAAGGCTTCACGGTGTTTGCCATGTCCTGGGTCAATCCGACGGCACAAGACCGAGACCTCAACATGGACAACTATTTGCACATGGGCCTGATGGACGCGCTGGAAGTGGTCAGCACCGTGGTGCCCCAAGCCCGGGTGCATGCGCTGGGGTATTGTTTGGGCGGCACCTTGCTGACCATTGCGGCGGCGGCCATGGCGCGTGACGGGGACGATCGGCTGGCCACCATCACCTTGCTGGCTGCGCAAACCGACTTCACCGAGCCGGGCGAGCTGCAACTGTTCATTGACGACAGCCAGGTGGCGCACCTGGAAGACACCATGTGGGACAAAGGCTATCTGGACAGTGCAGAGATGGCTGGGGCATTTCAGTGGATGAACTCCACCGACCTGATCTGGTCGCGCGTGCTCAAGGAATACCTGCTGGGCGAGCGCGCCCCTGTGAGCGATCTGATGGCCTGGAACGCCGATGGCACGCGGTTGCCCTACCGCATGCACACCGAATACCTGCGCCGCATGTTTTTGCACAACGACCTGGCCAGCGGTCGCTACCCGGTGCGTGGCAAGACGGTCGCCTTGACCGCGATCCAAAGCCCCATCTATGCGGTGGGCACGGTGCGTGACCATGTGGCCCCTTGGCGCTCGGTGCACAAGCTGCACCTGCTGACCAATGTGGACACCACATTTGTGTTGACCTCCGGCGGGCACAACGTGGGCATCGTCAATCCGCCGGGTGTGGAGGGCCGCAGTTTCCAGGCTTTGCTGCGCTTGCACGATGGCCCCTATCTGGACCCTGATGCGTGGCAGCAAAAGGCCCCCCATCACACCGGGTCATGGTGGCCGCATTGGGTCAAGTGGTTGAACAGCCATTCGCGGCCTGGGTCTGCGCCACCGCGCATGGGCTGCCCCGAGGCCGGACTGACGCCCTTGTGCGATGCGCCCGGGACTTATGTCTTGCAAACCTGAAAGGATGCCCCATGGATGAGCTGAACCACCCGTTTCATGCCTTGTTTGCCCAGCTGGGCTTGCCTTGCGATGCCCAGGGCATCGCGGTGTTTTTGCAAGCGCACCGGCCTTTGGCCGGCCATGTGGCTTTGCCCGATGCGCCATTTTGGTCGCCTGCTCAGGCGTGTTTTTTGCGCGAAGCCTTGGTCCAGGACAACGACTGGGCGCAGCAGGTGGACCAGCTGAGCAAGGCACTGCGCTGAGTGCGCAGACCCGCCAATTACAATGGTCTGGTGCACAAAAATTCTGTCATCGCTGGCATTCGGCAAGGGGTCGTGATCGTCCTCATGGCCTTGCTCGCCTTGGCCCCGTTTTTGCACGGCCACTTGGGAGCCTCCCATGTGAGCGGCTTTCATGTCGATGGCATGGACTTGGGGCACAACATCCAAGCCGGTTCGTCGCAGACCGTTTGGGCGGCGCACCAGGCCTCAGAAGAAGAATCACCGGCCTTGGGCGTGTCGGTGTCCCTGCCCAAGGCGGGTGACGAAGCCCATCTTGTGCTGGCCCTGCTCGTGTCGTGTCTGCTCGCTTGGCGGGCGCATGCCACGTTGGCACGCCGTGTGCGCAGACCCAGCCCGGCACCTTGCGTGGTGCCGCGCAGCTATGCCTGGGGCTGGCCGCCGCCGGCTTTGGCCCCGCCCCTTTGACCCTGTCCTGAATTTTTGGCCCTTGCGCCAATGTGGCTCACCGCATTCCGGTGAGCTGGTCATTTTGCTTTTTCAGGAGAGACGGTCATGTCCAGACTGCTCCACACTTTTGTTTTCACCGTGCTGGGTGCTTCGGCCGCTGCTTGGGCGCAAGCGGTGCCCACCGAGTTGCTGCTGGACGCCTCGCAAAAAGCCGCCTTGGGCGTGCGCGTGGCCCCAGTGCTGACGGCCTCGTCGGGGGTGATGCTGGCGTCGGCCACGGTCTCGGTGCCACCGGGCCGCGAGGTCACGGTGGCGGCACCTTATGCGGGTGTGATCACCCGCATCGATGCGGGCTTGGGTGATCCGGTCAAAGCCGGTGCGCTCCTGGCCCAGTGGAGCAGTCCTGCACTGGCCGATGCGCGTCGCCAATTGCGCGAAGCCCAGCTGGAGTTGCAAAACGCGCAAGCGGCTTTGGCGCGTGACCAGGCCATGCTGGCCGACGGCATCATCCCGGCGGCGCGGCTGCAAATCAGCCAGAACAAATTCCATGCGGCGCAGTCGCTGCTGCAGGCCAAAGAAGCCGAGCTGCGCTCGTCGGGGGCAAGCAGCGGCGGTACCGATTACGCCACAGCCGGTTTGACTTCACCCTTGAACGGCCGTTTGGTGCAAAGCATGGTGAGCGTCGGCCAGCGGGTGGAGGCGGGTGCGCCCTTGTTCAAGGTGGCCGATACGCGCCAGCTGCAGCTCGATGTGCTGCTCTCGCCCGAGAAGGCGGCGCAGCTGCAAGTGGGGGACGCGGTGAGCGTGCCCTCGCGCAGTGCCCGTGCGGTGCTCATCGGGATCAGCCGTGCGGTCGATGCATCGCAGCAGGCGCAAGCCCGTGCGCGGGTCACGCAGCCCGGCTCGCTGAGCGCTGGTGAAGTGTTGCCGGTGCAATTGCAGCCGGCCCGCAGCAACGCAACAGCGGCCTGGCAGGTGCCCGCCCGCGCTGTCATCACGCACCAGATGCAAAGCTGGGTGATGGTGGCCAGCGCCAAGGGCTTTGTGCCCACGCCGGTGAAAGTCCTCACCAGCAACGATGACCAGTCGGTGGTGACAGGGGCTTTGAGCGAGAAAAACCAGGTGGCCGTGACCGGCCTGGCCTCGCTGCGGGCCCTGCTGCAAAAGGATGAATGAGCATGGACGCCATCATCCGCTGGGCGCTGCGTTACCGCCACCTGAGCTTGCTGCTGGCCGCTGTCTTGTTGTTGGCGGGTTTGCAGGCCTGGCAGCAGCTGCCGATTGACGCCTTTCCCGACATCTCGCCAACCCAGGCCAAGATCATCCTGAAGATCCCGGGCATGACGCCCGAAGAGGTTGAGCAGCGCGTGGTCAAACCCATCGAGCAAGAGCTTTTGAGCATCCCGAAAAAGCGCATGGTGCGCTCGGTCTCCAAATACGGCATCGCCGACATCACCCTCGACTTTGACGAAGGCGTGGACATTTACTGGGCGCGCCAGCAGGTGTCTGAGCGCTTGAACGGCGTGATGGCCGATTTGCCTGCGGGCGTGAGCGGCGGGCTGGCGCCCATCACCACGCCGCTGTCTGAGCTGTACATGTTCACGGTGGAGGGCGAGAACTTCTCGCTGGCCGACAAGCGCCGCGTGCTGGACTGGACCATCCGCCCCGAGCTGCGCACGATCGCGGGCGTGGCCGAAGTCAACGCCTTGGGCGGCGAGGTGCAGACCTTTGAAGTGCTGCCCAAAACCGAACGCATGGCCGCACTGGGTGTGAGCATGGCCAGCCTGCGCGAAGCGCTGGCCGACAACAACAGCAACGACGGCGCAGGCCGCATGACGGCGGGCGAAGAGTCGCTGGTGGTGCGGGTGGAAGGCGCGGTGCAGACCCTGGACGACTTGCGGGCCATCCGCATCGAGCAGCCAAGATTGGGCCAAAAAATCTTGCTCGACGATGTGGCCGTGGTGCGCCACGGTGCGCTCACCCGCTATGGCGCGGTGACGCAAGACGGGCGCGGTGAAGCGGTCGAAGGCCTGGTGCTGGGCCTGCGCGGCGTCAATGCCCGTGAGCTGGTCGATGCGATCGACCTGAAGATCCGCGATCTGCAAAAACGTTTGCCCGAGGGCATGAGCATCAAGACCTTCTACAACCGGGGCGACCTGGTCTCGCGGGCAGCCAACACCGTGATCAAAGCCTTGGCCGAAGCGGCGGTGCTGGTCTGTGTGGTGCTCTATGTGTTCCTGGGCGGCTTGCGGCCTGCGCTGGTGGTGGCGGTGTCGCTGCCCCTGTCGCTGCTGGCCACTTTTTTGCTGATGCGTTCCACCGGCATCACCGCCAACCTGATGAGCCTGGGCGGCTTGGCGATTGCTTTGGGCATGTTGGTCGATGCCTCGGTGGTGGTCGTGGAAAACGTGGAAACCCAGCTGGCGCATGCGCCCAAGGGCCACGATGTCACCGTCACCGAACGGGTGTTGCACGCGGTGCGCGAGGTGATCAAGCCGGTGGGGGCAGGTGTGCTCATCATCGGCGTGGTGTTCTTGCCGCTGCTGACCTTGCAGGGGCTGGAGGGCAAGCTGTTTTCACCGGTGGCGCTGACCATCATCATGGCTTTGTCGGCTTCATTGCTGTTGGCCTTCACGGTGGTTCCGGCGCTGGCCTCGCTGGTGCTCAAGCCGCAAGCCGCGCACGAGCCTGCCTTGATGGTCAAGCTGCTGCGCACCTATGTGAAGTGGCGCGACGCCAGTTGGCGGCACCCGCGCTGGCTGTGGGGTATGGCGTTGGCTTCGCTGGTGCTGGCGGCAGGGCTGTACACCCAGATCGGCAAGACCTTCATGCCCACGCTGGACGAAGGCGACATCCTGGTGCAGTTGCAAAAAACAGCGTCGATCTCGCTGGAGGCTTCGATGGAAATCGACACCCGCGTGCAGCAAGCGATTTTGGCCAAAGTGCCTGAGGTCAAGTCGGTCATTGCGCGGGTGGGCTCGGACGAGTTGGGTCTGGACCCGATGGGCCTGAACGAGACCGACACCTTTTTGGTGCTCCAACCCAAAAGTACCTGGCGCGGCAGCAAGGAAGACATCATCGCCGCGCTGCGTGAGGTGCTCGAAGGCTTTCCGGGGCTGGTCTATGGCTTCACACAACCGATCGAGATGCGGATCTCGGAGATGCTGACCGGCACTCGGGGCGATGTCGCGATCAAGCTGTTTGGCGCGGACCTGGACCAGCTGTCCAAAACCGCGCAACAAGTGGCCGAGGCCGTGCGCAAAACGCCGGGTGCTGCCGAGGTGATCGCGCCCAAGGCCGAGGGCATGCAGTACCTGAGCGTACGCATGAACCGCCACACGGTGGGACAGGCGGGCATGAGTGTGGCGCAGGTGCAGCAGGCGCTGCGCCAACAGCTCGAAGGCGAGACCGTAGGCCATGTGCTGGACCGCGGTATCCGCACCGCGCTGACTTTGCGCGGCAACGACACGGTGCGCAGCAGCCCCGAGGCCTTGCGCAACCTGCCCATCACCGCGCCCGATGGCAAGGCTTGGCCGGCCAGTGCGCTGGCCGACATCCGGGCGGTGGACGGCCCGATCCGCATCGACCATGAACTGAGCCA
>JBEEJQ010000043.1:0-17735 GCA_041169105.1 Pseudomonadota bacterium
GAAGCGAACTGCGCGAAGGCAGCCAGTTCACGGTACTGGGCCAGGTCGGTACGGATACCGCCGGACAGCGACTTGATCAGCTTGGTCTGGGCAGCACCACCGACGCGCGACACCGAGATACCGGCGTTGATGGCGGGGCGGATACCGGCGTTGAACAGGCTGGTTTCCAGGAAGATCTGGCCGTCGGTGATCGAGATCACGTTGGTCGGCACGAAAGCGGAAACGTCGCCGGCCTGCGTCTCAATGATCGGCAGCGCGGTCAGCGAACCGGTCTTGCCCTTGACGGCGCCCTTGGTGAAAGCTTCGACGTAGTCGGCGTTCACGCGGGCTGCACGCTCGAGCAGACGGCTGTGGAGATAGAACACGTCGCCAGGGTAAGCTTCGCGGCCTGGTGGGCGACGCAGCAACAGCGACACTTGACGGTAAGCCACAGCTTGCTTGGACAGATCGTCATAAACGATCAAAGCGTCTTCGCCGCGGTCACGGAAGTATTCGCCCATCGTGCAGCCAGAGTAGGCCGACACGTACTGCATCGCAGCAGATTCAGAGGCAGAAGCAGCCACGACAATGGTGTACTCCATCGCGCCAGCTTGCTCCAGAGCACGCACCACGTTTTTGATCGACGAGGCTTTTTGGCCAATCGCGACGTAAACGCAGGTCATGTTCTGACCTTTTTGGTTGATGATGGCGTCGATCGCGACGGCAGTCTTGCCGGTCTGACGGTCGCCAATGATCAGTTCGCGCTGACCACGGCCCACGGGCACCATGGAGTCAATCGACTTCAGGCCAGTTTGCACAGGTTGGTCAACAGACTTACGTGCGATCACGCCAGGGGCGACTTTCTCGATCACGTCGGTCATTTTGGCGTTGATGGGGCCTTTGCCGTCGATCGGCTGACCCAAAGCGTTCACCACGCGGCCAATCAGTTCGGGGCCCACGGGCACTTCCAGAATGCGGCCTGTGCACTTGACAGTGTCGCCTTCGGAGATGTGCTCGTATTCACCCAAGATCACGGCACCGACCGAGTCACGCTCGAGGTTCAGGGCCAGACCGAAAGTGGCAACACCTTCGGCTGTGGATGGGAATTCGAGCATTTCGCCCTGCATCACATTGGACAAGCCATGCACGCGAACGATACCGTCGGTCACAGACACCACGGTGCCTTGGTTGCGGATATCGGCGCTGGCGGACAGCCCTTCAATGCGGCTCTTGATCAGTTCAGAAATTTCTGCGGGATTGAGTTGCATGACTCTTTCCTTCTTTCTTTAAATTTGTCCGGTCTCAATCCGCATCAAGCGGTGAGGGCCGATTTCATTTGTTCCAGTCGGGCCTTGACAGAGGTATCGAGCACCTCGTCGCCCACCACCACACGAATACCGCCAATCAAGGCAGGTTCGAGCTCGACGCTCACATTGAGCTTGCGCGCAAAGCGCTTTTCGAGCGTGGCCGACAGATCGGCCAAAGCCGAAGCGTCGATGGGGAATGCGCTGTAGACCACCGCGTCAGCGGTGCCACCTTGCGTATTCATGAGGACCCGGTACTGCTGTGCAACGACAGGCAGCGCACTGAGACGACGGTTTTCGATCACCAGGCGCAGGAAATTCTTGCCAGCCTCGGGCAGTGCAGAGCGCACCACGCCAGAGATCAGCTCGAACACCTGCTCGTCGGACACTTTGGGGCTGTCGGCGAACTGTTGCAGTTGCGCGTTGTCGGCAACGGCAGCCAGTTCGTCCAGCCAAGCGGCCGTGCCAGCAAGATCGGATGCCTGCGCCTTGAACAGCGCTTCGGCATAAGGGCGGGCGATGGTAGCAAGTTCTGCCATGGTCTTCTCTGGCTGGAGCTTTTTACAGCTCGGTCTTGAGGCGGCTCAGCAGATCAGCGTGGACACCGGCGTTGACTTCCTTGCGGAGAATCTGCTCGGCGCCTTTCACGGCCAGGGCTGCGACCTGCTCACGCAGGGCTTCGCGGGCCTTGACAGCTTGCTGCTCAGCTTCAGCTGTGGCAGCGGCGATGATCTTGTTGCCTTCTTCGGTGGCACGTGCCTTGGCTTCGTCAACGATGCCTTGTGCACGGCGCTCGGCGTCAGCCAAGCGCGAAGCCGTCTCGTTGCGCGACTGGGCCAGCTCGGCCTCAACACGCGCATTGGCGTTGGAGAGTTCGGCTTTGGCTTTGTCGGCGGCAGCGAGGCCGTCAGCGATTTTCTGTGCTCGTTCGTCGAGCGCTTTTGTGATCGGGGGCCACACGAATTTCATCGTGAACCACACCAGAATCGCAAAAACGATCATCTGAATGAACAGAGTAGCGTTAATGTTCACGGTTCAGTCCTTCTTCTTGCGTGAAGAGGTACGTGGATTACTTCAGAACGAAGGGGTTGGCGAAGGCGAACAGCAGAGCGATAGCCACACCGATCAGGAAGGCGGCGTCGATCAGACCAGCCAAGATGAACATCTTGGTTTGCAGTTCGTTCATCAACTCAGGTTGACGAGCAGAAGACTCGAGGAATTTGCCGCCCATCAAAGCGATACCGATGGAAGCGCCGATAGCACCCAGACCAACGATCAAACCACAAGCCAATGCCACCAGGCCGAGAATGTTTTCCATGAGAAGCTCCTAAAAGTTAGTGGAAAAAAGAAACAAGAAACGAGAGAAAAAGTGTCATCAATGTGCGTCGTGCGCTTGACCTGTGTAGATCAGCGTCAACATCATAAAGATGAAGGCTTGCAAGGTGATGACCAGGATGTGGAACAAAGTCCACACGGTACCGGCGATGATGTGACCAACGGCCAAACCCACGCCAGTTGCCGACAATGCCCAGCCGCCACCCATGAGGGCAATCAACATGAACACCAACTCACCCGCAAACATGTTGCCAAACAGTCGCATGCCATGCGAAACCGTCTTGGCCAAATATTCAATCATCTGCATCAAGAAGTTAATCGGATACAGAGCCCAGTGGTCACCAAAGGGCGCAGCAATCAGTTCGTGTGCCCAGCCGCCCAAGCCCTTGATCTTGATGTTGTAGACCAAGCAGATGAACAACACGGAGCAAGACAGACCCAATGTCGAAGACAGGTCGGCCGTAGGCACCACGCGCAAATAATCTTTGAAACCCAAAGCAGGGCCGGCACTGTGCCAAGCACCAGGAATCAGGTCCACAGGCAGCATGTCCATGGCGTTCATCAGGAAAATCCAGACAAACACCGTCAGCGCCAGAGGGGAAATCAGCTTGCGGCTCTTGGCGTTGTGGATCACGCCCTTGGCCTGGTTTTCCACCATTTCGGACAGGATTTCGACAGCGGCCTGGAAACGACCAGGAACGCCGGAAGTGGCTTTGCGAGCAGCGGCCCACAGGACCAAGCAACCCACCACACCCAACACCAAGGCAAACACCACGGAGTCAAGGTTGAACAGACTGAAGTCAACAATGCTTGTTTGCTTCACGCCTTCAAACGAGAAGTTCATTTGCAGGTGTTGCAAGTGATGCTGGATGTACTCTCCAGCCGTCGGGGCATGTGCGCCAGCGTGTTCAGCAGACATAAATCACCAATCAGTTCATCAAATCAATTCGGCTTCGATTTCCGTTGCATCCAGCCCAGCGCCATGGCCAGCCAATACACCTTCATCGTCACCACGAAGCCGGCCACCAGGGCAAGCCAGCTCAAATCAGAAACCACTTTGGGCGCCACCAGAAGCAACGCCACGGTCAAGACGATCTTGACCAATTCCCAGACAAACAGCCCCACCAAAGCAGAACCGGCTTGTCGCATCCGCATTTGCCGGGACAAAGCCCTGACAAACACCACGGCAGGAATCACCACCGCCACAGCACCCCAAGCCACCGATGCCGCCAGTCGAGACTGGCCGCTGAACCATCCGGTCAGCACGGCGACCAAGCCACCCACCAGCACTTGGAGCCACAAAACACGCCAAGGCGATGCCATGGGGTTTTGTTGCCGCAAAGCCTGTGCCTGTTCGGCAGTCAGGGGCTTGAAATCGGACTCAAGGTCTTCATTTGCAGAATCTTCGCTCTCCCGGTCGGCAGAAATGCCGCTGGGCCGCACCTTGTCCGTGCTCGGCTGAAGGTCTGAGGAGATTTTCACCATCTCAAATTACACCGAGGTTACGTGCACGGCAAATCCCGCAAAGCCTTCGATTATACGTAGAAACCCCCGCCTGACCAGCCTTTACCCGTGAGTTTGGTCGGACTCTCGCCGAAATATCGCGCCGACAAGAGCGACAATCCCTGTTCTGACGGCTCGTGCGGCCGTTTCTTTTTCGCCCATTCCCGGGAGTATTTCATGTACGAATGGTTCAAATTTCTCCACTTGGCCGCTGGCGTGGTCTGGCTGGGCGGTATGGCCTTGATGGTTCTGGCCGTTCGCCCGGTGGTCCTCACGCGCTGGACGCCCGCGGAGCGCCTGCCCTTCATGTCGGCGGTGCTGTCGCGCTTTTTTGTGATGGTGTGGATCTGCATCGCGGCACTGCTGGCCACAGGCTTGTGGATGCTGTCGGGCGCGGACATGAAACTGGCCCCCAAAGGCTGGCACGCCATGTCGGGCATCGGCATCTTGATGTGCCTCATTTTTGCCCACATCTGGTTCGCGCCGTTTCGCAGGCTCCGAGCTGCGGTGCATGCCGCAGACTGGCCCGCCGCCGGCAAAGCCCTGGGCCAAATTCACCCGCTGGTGTTGACCAATTTCGCATTGGGCTGGCTCGCCGTGGCGGCGGTCATCATCTGGCGCTGAAGACACCCCAACGATCACAGGATTTTCATGAGTGCATCCATCACCCCTCCATCCGGCACCGATCCGCGCAAAGACAGTCTGATCGAATACCCCTCGATCTTCCCCATCAAGGTGATGGGGGCCATGGTCGACGGTTTCGCCGAAGCCCTGGTTGAAGTGGCTTTGCAATTTGACCCCGGCTTTGATGCCTCCACCATGGAGCTGCGTCCCAGCAAGGGCGGCAACTACCTGGGCGTGACGCTCAACATCACCGCCACCAGCCGCGAACAGCTGGACGATTTGTACCGTGCCTTGACCGGGCACCCCATGGTCAAAATCGTGCTCTGACCATGATCGTGCGCAACCTGGAGCGCGTGGATTACCTGCCGACCTACGAGGCCATGCAGGCGTTCACGGCGCAGCGTCAAACCGACACACCCAACGAGTTGTGGATGTGCGAACACCCGCCTGTGTTCACGCAAGGCTTGGCCGGACAGGCCGATCATGTGCTGATGCCTGGCGACATCCCCGTGGTGCAAACCAACCGGGGTGGCCAAGTGACGTTTCACGGCCCCGGTCAAGTCATGGCCTACCCCTTGGTCAACCTGCAAAACGCCGGCTACTACGTCAAGGAATACGTTTACAAACTCGAAGAGTCGGTGATCCGCACCTTGGCGCACTTTGGCGTGACGGGGCACCGCGTGGCCGGCGCACCGGGCATTTACGTGCGCCTCGATGACCCCTTCAGCCATGCCGCACTGGTCGGCCCAGCCTTGCCCAGCGACCCCTTCAAAGGTCTGGGCAAGATCAGCGCCTTGGGCATCAAGGTCAGCCGACACTGCACCTACCACGGCGCGGCCCTCAATGTGGCCATGGACCTGGAACCCTTTACCCGCATCAACCCCTGCGGCTATGCGGACCTGAAAACTGTGGACCTTTCTACAATCGGGGTTGAAACCACCTGGGACGAAGCCGCCCAAGTGCTGGCCCGACAACTGGCCGCCCGTTTATGACCATTGGCCTGGCGCACAACGCGAAAGCCATGACCGAAAGAATTTGATGAGCAACAACCCGACCGATCGCAACGTGGTGCGCGAAGCGCAAAGCGTCGAAAACTACGACCCCCTGGCCAAGCAAAAAGCCGCCGCCAAACTCTCGCGCATCCCGGTCAAGGTCGAGCAGGCTGAAGTGCTCAAAAAGCCCGAGTGGATCCGCGTCAAAGCCGGCTCACCCACCACGCGCTTTTATGAAATCAAAGACGTGCTGCGTGCCAACAAATTGGTCACCGTGTGCGAAGAAGCCAGCTGCCCCAACATCGGCGAATGTTTTGGCAAAGGCACGGCCACCTTCATGATCATGGGCGACAAATGCACCCGCCGTTGCCCGTTTTGCGACGTGGGCCATGGCCGCCCTGACCCGCTGGATGTGAACGAACCTGACAACCTGGCCAAGACCATTGCGCAGCTGAAGTTGCAGTACGTCGTCATCACCAGCGTGGACCGAGACGACCTGCGCGACGGCGGCGCTGGCCACTTTGTGGAGTGCATCCGCAAAACGCGCGAACTGTCCCCCACCACCCAGATCGAAGTGCTGGTGCCCGACTTCCGGGGTCGCGATGACCGTGCCCTGGAGATCCTGAAAGCCGCGCCGCCTGATGTGATGAACCACAACATGGAAACCGTGCCGCGCTTGTACAAGGAAGCACGTCCCGGCTCGGACTACCAGTTCTCGCTGAACCTGCTGAAAAAATTCAAGGCCCTGTTTCCGAACGTGCCCACCAAGAGCGGCCTGATGGTCGGCCTGGGCGAGACCGACGAAGAAATCCTCGAGGTCATGCGCGACATGCGAGCGCACAACATCGAGATGCTCACCATTGGCCAGTACCTGGCCCCCAGCAACAGCCACCTGCCGGTGCGCCGCTACGTGCACCCCGACACCTTCAAGATGTTTGAGGCCAAGGCCTATGAAATGGGCTTCACCCACGCGGCTGTGGGTGCCATGGTCAGATCAAGCTATCACGCGGATCAACAAGCCCACGCGGCCTTGAACCGCTGAAAACCATGACGGCCTGACCGCCCTGTCGCGTCAACGCGTGACGGGCATCAGCGTGGCGGGCTCGTCGGATTCGAGCACCTGCTGGGCCCACAGCGCCAACTTGGCGGTGTCCGAGCGCAAGACCTGGTGCTTGACCGACAAGACCTGTGAGGGGTGCATCGAAAAACTGCGCAAGCCCAGCCCCAGCAGCAAACGGGTCATGGTCACGTCGCCGGCCATCTCGCCGCACACCGAGACGCCTTTGCCTTGCCGGATGCATTCGGTGATCGTGTCGGCCATCAAACGCAGCACCGCCGGGTGAAGCGGGTCGTACAGGTGGGCCACCGACTCGTCGGCGCGGTCAATCGCCAGGGTGTACTGGATCAGGTCGTTGGTGCCAATCGACAAGAAGTCGAAATGCTTGAGGAACAGGCGCAAAGACAAGGCTGCGGCAGGGATCTCGATCATGGCCCCCAGGCGCACCGGGCCATAAGCCACACCACGCCGGTCCAGGTCCTGACGGGCCTGATCGATCAGGGCGATGGTCTGACGGATCTCGCTGCCATGCGCCAGCATGGGGATCAGCAAATTGACCTTGCCGTGTGCCGCTGCACGCAAGATGGCTCGCAGCTGCGTGAGGAACATAGACGGGTCCGCCAAGCTCCAGCGAATGGCCCGCAAACCCAATGCAGGGTTCAAGTGCGCGGCATCGTGGCGGGCTTCGTCCAGGGGCTTGTCGGCCCCCACATCCACCGTGCGAACCGTCACCGGCAAGCCGTTCATGCCGTCGACAGCACGACGGTAAGCCTCGTACTGCTCATCCTCGCCGGGCAAATTGCCCTGGCGCCCCATGAACAAAAATTCGCTGCGGAACAAGCCCACACCCACCGCGCCAGCGGTGATCGCGGCCAAGGTGTCTTCCGGCATTTCGATGTTGGCCAGCAATTCGATTTTTTGACCGTCCAGCGTGACCGCCGGGGTGTGGCGCAAACGAGCCAGGCGTTCACGCTCCAGATCGCCTTGCCGCTGTTTGAAACCGTAGTCGGCCAAGATGATGGGCGACGGGTCCACGATGACCACACCGGCATCGCCGTCGATGATGACCCAATCGTCTTGCTTGACCAGTTGGCTAGCACTGCGTGCACCCACCACCGCCGGAATGTCCAGGCTGCGGGCGACGATGGCGGTGTGCGAGGTCTTGCCGCCGACATCGGTGACAAAACCGGCGAACACGCTTTGCTTGAACTGGAGCATGTCGGCGGGTGACAAATCGTGCGCCACCAGCACCAGCGGCACATCCATGGTGTCGCCCAACTGCAGCTCCTGCTGAGGCCGGGCAGGCCGCTTGGCCTGCGTGACCAGTGAGCCCGTCCCCTTGAGGCAGTGCAGCACCCGCTCGGCCACTTGCTCCATGTCGGCTTTGCGTTCGCGCAGATAGGGGTCTTCCATCTCGTCAAACTGGCGGGCAATGATCTCCAGCTGGCTGGTCAGTGCCCATTCGGCGTTGTACAGACGCTCTTCGATCCATTGGCGCACGCCGGACGTCAGCTCCACGTCCTGCAACAGCATCATGTGCACATCGAGCAAGGCCACCAGCTCGTGCGGCGCGTCCTTGGGCATGTCTTTCTGCAGGCGCTGCAGTTCGTCCACCACCTCGTCGCGGGCCTTGCGCAGGCGCCCGATCTCGCTGGCCACCTGGTCGGGCTGAATGAAGTAGTGGGCCACATCGACCCGGCTGGAGGCCACCAGCACGGCACGCCCGATGGCAATGCCACGCGCCACCGCGAGGCCATGGATGCTGAAGGTCATGCGATCACCTCCCGGGCGCTCATGCGGGCGTGTTCACTCATGCTCACTCGCCTTCGCCAAATTTATCGGCCATCAGCGCCAGCAAGGCCTCTAGGGCTTCCTGATCGCGCTCACCAACAGTCTCCAGCGTCACTTCACTGCCCAGGCCAGCGGCCAGCATCATGACGCCCATGATGCTCTTGGCGTTGATGCGGCGCTCGCCCTTGCTGAGCCAGACCTCGCACGGAAAACTGCCCGCCAGCTTGGTCAGCTTGGCCGATGCGCGGGCGTGCAGGCCCAGTTTATTGCTGATGATCGTGGTGGCTTGGGGCATGTCTCTTTCCTGTTTGATTTTGGGGGGCGGTGCTGCCCACGGTCATGACGCCCTGGGTGCCACCGGCCTGTGCGCGGCTCACCAGCTGGTCCAGGCTTTCGTGGCGATAACACACACTGCGCAGCAGCATGGGCAAATTCACACCGGCCACCAAGCGGGTTTGCGCGCTGTTGTTCAACTGCTGCGCCACGTTACAAGGCGTGGCTCCAAACACGTCGCTGAGCAGCAGCACCTCGTCGGTGCCCAGCTGGGCCATGGCACGGCGTGCGTCGGCCAGACTGGTTTCGGGGGCGTCGTGCGGCAACACATCCAGCGCCAACACGCCCGATGCGCAGTCGGGAAAGACGTGCAAGGCGCATTCGCGCAAGGCGTTGGCCAGCGGAGCGTGGGCGATGATGAGGATGCCGATCATGATGGGGTTGAATTATCGGGGCTGATCGGACTTGCTGAACACAAAGTACAGCCAGGACACACAGGAACACACCGCGAACGCGGCCAAAGCCACCTGATAGGCCATGGGCTTGTCCAAGCCCGCAGCGCGGCCCGCGTCCACCACCAAGCCAATGCCCCACTGCACCACAAAAATACCGGCAAAGATCACCAGGTTGTAGGCCGACAACGCCCGCCCCGCCAGATGCGCAGGAAAAGCCATGCCCACCGCAGGCTGTGCCAGCGCCACAAAAGTGCTGGAGACACAAAACAAGGCCAAAGTAACCGCCGCCGCAGAACCCAATGCAGGGCCTTGCCACACGATGAAGGCCAGCACGCCAAAAGTCAGGGGCAAGCCCCACGCGATCAGCTGATCCACCTTCAAACCCCAACGGGCCAGACGGGGCGTGATCAGGCCCCACAGCCAAAAGCTCACCAGCATGCTCAGGTTGATCACAAACAAGCCGGTCGCCGCTTCTTGCGCCGTCCAGCCTGCCACCTGAGTCATCCAGGGCCCCGCCCACAAAGTCTGAATCGCCACCATGCCGCCATAGCTGAAAAACCCGATCGGGGTCATGCGCCAGAAATAGCGGTTGTGCCAGATCAGGCGGTAGCTGCCATCGTCATCACCGTGGCTGGTTGCGGCAGTTGGCGCAGACTGCCAGCGCGGTACCAAAACAGCGATCAACACCATCGCCAGTGCGATCATGATCCCCAGCATCAAAAACAAGGCACGCCAACCCCAGATGGGCATCAGCCACTGCACGGGCAAAGTCGCGGCCACCATGCCAAAGGAGCCGGTCATCAGCATCCAGGAGTTGGTGCGCAACTGCGTGGGCGCATCAAACCAGCGCCGATAGCCCGTCAACGGGGCCATCAGGCAAGCGCTCACACCCATGCCGCACAGCACCCGAGCTGCCAGCAAACCGTGAAAGCTTTCCGCCTTGGCAAACGCCAGACAGCCCAGCACCGCCACAGACAAAAAGGCCAGAATGACTTTTTTGGGACCATGCCGATCCAGCCAGCGCCCCAGCGGCAACTGGGTGAGCGAAAAGCCCAAAAAGTAGCCGCCCGCCAGCAAGCCCAGGTCTTGCGCACTGAGCTGAAACTCCTGCGTCAAAGTGGGCGATAAGGTGGCCGTAATGGCCCGCACCAAGGCCGAGAAAAAGTACGCCAGCGCAAACGCCAAAAAGACCACCACCGCCATGCGGCGCGGCAAATGATCCGGGTGTGTCGCCGTGCTCATGGGCGAATCCCGTCAAACAAGGTGCCCGCCAAATCGGCCGCATCGCGTCGGTCATAGACCACCGCATGCACCAGCCGCACCCGCTCGCCCTCGGCCACAGCGCCCCAGACGGCGTACATCGACAGCGCCTGTCCCTGCGCACCTTGTCCGGTCGCCTGAATGCGGGTGGCTGCTGTCAAAGGCAAAAAGCCAGATCGGTGCCAGACTTTCTGCTGGTCTGCCGCCAGAGGCTGCTTGACGCCTGCATGGGCCAGCGTCGCCTGTCGCCAGCCCGTCAGCACGGCATTGGCGTCGCCACCGGCTTGCAAGGGTGCGGTCATCACCGCCACCATGGCCTGCCCACTTTCACAACCGACCACTTGCATGTCCACCGGCACCCCGCCCAGCGGCACAGAGCGCGTGGTGCGGTCGGGTTTGCACGGCAGCTGAACTTTGAGGGTGGTGCCCTCAAAGCCCACGTCCCGCCAATTTTGGTCAGGGCTGCAGGCGCTCAAAAACAAGGCCGTCGTGAGGCTGGCCACCAGGGCCCAAGGAAAGGTTCGCATGGGGTGATTATCCTGATCACCTGCGATCTTTGTTTTTCGCGACAATGAACGCATGAATTCACTCGATGGCATCCGCGTTCTCGACCTGTCCCGCGTCTTGGCAGGCCCTTGGTGTACACAAACGCTGGCCGACCTGGGCGCGGACGTGATCAAGATCGAGCGCCCCGGCAGCGGCGATGACACCCGCAGCTGGGGTCCGCCCTTCTTGAAAGACGCCCAAGGCCAGGACACGGCCGAAGCCGCGTACTACCTGGGTGCCAACCGCAACAAACGCTCGGTCACCTGCGACATTGCCCAGCCTGAAGGCCAGGCCATGATCCGCGAGTTGGTCAAGCACTGCGATGTTTTTGTGGAGAACTTCAAAGTGGGCGACATGGCCCGCTATGGGCTGGACTTTGCCAGCCTGAGCGCCATCAACCCCCGTCTGGTGTACTGCAGCGTGACCGGCTTTGGCCAGACCGGCCCCTACCGCGAGCGGGCAGGTTACGACTACGCGGTCCAAGGCATCGGCGGCTTGATGAGCGTGACGGGCGAGCGCGATGATTTGGGCGGTGGCCCCCAAAAAGTGGGCGTGGCGGTGGCCGACTTGTTCACCGGCATGTACGCCACGGTCTCCATCTTGGCGGCCCTGCGCCACGCTGAGCGCACGGGCGAAGGCCAGCATGTCGACATGGCCTTGCTCGACACACAGGTCGCCATGCTGGCCAATCTGGGCTCCAACTACCTGGTCAGCGGCAAGGTGCCGGGACGCGCTGGCAATGCGCACCAAAACATCGTGCCCTACCAGGTCTTCGAGGTGCAGGCACCTGCAGGCTCTGCGCCCGGCACGCGTGACCACCTGATTTTGGCCGTGGGCAACGATGGTCAGTTCGCCAAGTTCTGCGCTGTGGCAGGTCGCCCCGAGATTGCGCAAGACCCGCGTTATGCCCTGAATGCGGACAGGGTGCGTCACCGCGCCGAACTGGTGCCGCTGCTCGAAGCCATCATGCTCACCCGCACCAAGGCCCAATGGCTGCCCGCGCTGGAAGCCGCCAAAGTGCCTTGTGGTGCCATCAACCATTTGGGCGAAGTGTTTGAAGACCCCCAGGTGCGCGAGCGCGGCATGGTCACCGACTGGGTGCACCCCGTCAAACCCGATTTGCGCCTGGTGTCCAGCCCCATCAAGATGAGCCGCACTCCCGTGCGCCAGGATTTGCCGCCGCCCATGCTGGGTCAACACACCCAAGAAGTGCTGTCCGAAGTGCTGGGTTGGTCGGCCGAGCAACTGGGGCCACTGCGCGGCAAAGGGGTGATCTGATGGCGAACTTTCTTTTGGTCCACGGCGCATGGCATGGCGCGTGGTGCTGGCAGCGGGTGTTGACCCCTCTGATCCAAGCGGGGCACCGCGCCCATGCGGTCACCCTGACGGGCGTGGGCGAGCGTTCGCATTTGCTGCGTCCCGGCATTGACCTGGAGACCCACATCCAGGATGTGCTTTCGGCCATGGATGCCGAAGAGATGAACGATGTGGTGCTGGTGGTCCATTCCTATGCCGGCATGATCGGCACCGCCGTGGCCGACCGCCGACCAGAGCGCTTGCGTCACCTGGTTTACTTGGACGCGGTGTTGCCTGCGCCGGGCGAGAGTTGGAGCAGCACCCATGAGGCCGCCACACGTGCGGCACGCATCGCAGCCTCCGAGGCTGATCCTTTGCACAGCTTTCCTGCGCCTGATCCTGCGGTCTTCGGTCTGAGCGGAGAGGACCACGCCTGGGTGGCTCGCAGGCAAACACGCCACCCCGGTGGGCCTTATACGCAGGTGCTGAACTTTGACCCACGCCGGATTGCGACCGTGCCTCGGACCTTCATCAACTGCACACGGCCACCACTGGCCACCATCGACGTCAGTCGGCAGCGGATGGTCGATCCGCAATTTTGGGATGGCCACTGGCTGCCCGGCTCACGCGTGGTGACGATGGACACCGGGCACGATCCGATGGTCAGTGACCCTCAGGGCCTGACCCATTGGCTGCTCGATTGCGGTGCCTGAAAGCGGCCGGGCTCAACGCAAAGCGCCGAACACTTTGCTGAGCAAGGCGCTGCCTGCTTCTGCAGGGTTTTGCCGGATCTTCTTTTCCTCTTCACCGATCATGAAATAAAGACCTGACAAGGTTTTGTCGGTGACATGGGCCTCCAAATTCGCCTTGTCTTTGGACACCAGGCCCATGCCCGACAGCTTGCCGGATGGCATTGAACTGGTTCACCACGCCCAGCTTGCTCAGCGATTCTTTCACCGTGGGCATGAACTCGGTGGTCAACGGTGCACGTGTCTTGTCTACAAAAAATTGGGTGACCGAGTTGTCTCCACCTTGCAAGATGCCCTTGGCGTCCTGCACGGACATGGTCTGAATCGATTGGGTGAGCAATTTTTTCGACAAGGGCACGGCCGCTTCGGCAGCACGGTTCATTTGCAGCGTCAACTTCAAACCTTTGGACGCATCCACCGCGCTCAAATCATTCAGGCCCAGTGCGTGGGCCGGGGCAAGGACCCACAGGCCCGCGGCCACACAAACGTATTAAACTTTCGACGATGAAGATGTACTTGAATACTCCCTTGAATTGGCGACTCGCTCATGGCCGCATGTGGACTTGGCTGCGCACTTTGGGCCTGGCTTGCCTGTTGGCAGCCTGCGCCAACGACCGCGCGCCCGAATCTTCGTATGTTTTGCTCGACGGCACGAAGATCACGACCACGCAATTGCAAGGAAAAGTATTTCTGCTGAATTTTTGGGCCACCAGCTGCACCACCTGTGTGGCCGAGATGCCGGAGCTCATCGCCACCCACAACAAATTCAAGGACCGTGGCTTTGAGACCCTGGCCGTGGCCATGAGCTACGACCCGCCCAGCTACGTGGTGAATTTTGCGCAAACGCGCCAATTGCCCTTCAAGGTGGCGATCGACAACACCGGTGCAGCTGCGAAGGCCTGGGGCGACATCCAGCTGACCCCCACCACCTTTGTCGTGAACAAACGCGGTGAAGTCGTGAAGAAGTATGTCGGTGCCCCCAACTTTGCGGAGTTGCACCAGCTGATCGAGTCGCTGCTGAACGCTTCCTGAGCGGGGCGTCTGACCCACTCAGGTGGGGCCATCAATCTTTGCGGAAGCTGTCGTGGCAGGCTTTGCAGCTGGCTGCAGCCGGGCCAAATGCGGCTTTGAGCGCGTCCACATTGCCGGCCTTGGCTGCGACATTCAGCTTGCCCAATTCGGTTTGCATTTTGTCTGCAGCCTCTTTGAACTTGGCTGCGTCTTTCCAGATTTCTGGCTTGGCGCGGTTTTCGCCTTTGTCGGTGCCCTCGCCAAATGCAGCCCAAGGCAACTTGGCCAAGGTCGCCACCAGCTCGGCATTGTCAGCGGCAGCTTTGGCATCGTAGGGTGCTTTGCCATTGGCCATGGCCCCCAGACGTCCAAAATGAGCGGCCATCACAGTGAAGCTCGCCTTGCGGTATTTCACCGCATCTTCCGGCTTGGCAAATTGGGCTTGTGCAGGCAAGATGGCAGCCAGACTCAGGCTGAGCGCGGCGGCGGCAGTGATCACATGTTTCATGAACGTCTCCTTGGTTGAAGGCTTGAGGTAGCCATTTTTTTGTGGCTTTCCAGTCTCTCACATTTCCATTCTCTTTGCATGACCGCGACCTCCACCTTCACTCAGCGCATTTGGGATTTGCCCACCCGTGTATTTCATGCCTTGTTGGCTGTCTGCGTTGTGGGCCTGGTCATCACGGGCAACATCGGCGGCAACGCCATGGTCTGGCACTTTCGCTTGGGCTATGTGGTCTTCAGCTTGCTGCTGTTCAGGCTGGTCTGGGGGTTCATCGGTGGTCATTGGTCGCGCTGGTCACAGCTGCCTTTGAGGCCTCATCAAGTTTGGGCTTATCTGCGCGGTCGTGCCGACACTGCTTATGCGGCTGGACACAACCCGATGGGGTCGTGGTCGGTGCTGGCTTTGCTGGGCATGTTGGCCTTGCAGGTGAGTACAGGTTTGGTCAGTGACGATGAAATCGCCAATGCGGGCCCCTTGAGCTCGCTGGTCTCAAGCGCATGGGTGTCTGCCGCAACCCATTGGCACAAAGGCTGGGGCAAGGCCATCTTGCTGGGCTTGGTCTTGTTGCATGTGTTGGCACTGATCTGGTACCGCTGGCGCAAAGGCCAAGCATTGGTGCCTGCCATGTGGCATGGGGACAAAACATTGCCCCTGGCTGTTCCGGCTTCACGTGACACGGCATCTTCGCGCCTGCTTGCCTCTTTTGTTTTTCTGCTGTGCTCTGCTGTGGTGGCCTATGTGGTCAATCTGACGTCCTGAATATGCCGCTGCCTGTGCAGTACTTGCGTCGCCTGAGGCTACACTGCTCGTTCATTTGACTTTCGCTGCTCACCTTGCAAACGCCATCAGTTCATCTTCGCACCGCGTCATCGGCTTCTGACTGGGATGAGGTGCGTGCCATCTTTCAAGAATACGCACAGACCCTCGATGTGGACCTGTGCTTTCAAGGCTTTGCCGATGAACTCGAGCAGTTGCCCGGCGACTATGCAGAGCCCCGAGGGGCCTTGTTGTTGGCTTGGGTGAATGGGGCGGTTGCAGGTTGCTGTGCACTGCGGCCATTGGACACGTCTGACTACACCAATGCGGCGGAAATGAAGCGTCTGTATGTTCGCCAAGCTTTTCGCGGCATGGGTCTGGGCCGTCAATTGACCGAAGCCATCCTGGATGCCGCCAAGCGCAGTGGCTACAGCTGTGTTTTGCTCGACACCTTGGACGACATGGAATCCGCCCGTGCCCTCTATGAAGACCTGGGCTTTGAAGAAATACCGCCCTACTATCACAACCCCTATGCAGGGGCACACTACCTCAAGGTCGATATCGACTGAAGGGGCTTGGCACCATGACAAAGGGGCCCGCAGGCCCCTTTGTCATGGTGTTGACCAAATCAGCCTTTGGCTTGGGCCAGCAAAGTGGCGGCATCGCTCACTTCGAACTTGCCAGGGCCTTCAATGTTCAAGCTCGCCACAGTGCCGTCCTTGACCAGCATGGAATAGCGGTTGCTGCGCAAGCCCATGCCGCGTGTCGTCAGGTCCAAGGTCAGGCCAGTGGCCTTGGTGAAGTCCGCGCTGCCGTCGGCCAGCATGCGGACCTTGGCACCGGTTTTTTGATCACGCGCCCAGGCACCCATGACGAATGCATCGTTGACGCTGACGCACCAGATTTCGTCCACACCGGCGGCTTTGAGCGCGTCGAAGTTGTCGACATAGCCGGGCACATGTTTGGCCGAGCAAGTGGGTGTGAAGGCACCAGGCAAAGCAAACAGTGCGATGGTTTTGGCCGCCGATGCTTGTGTCACATCGACAGGGTTGGGGCCAATGCTGCAACCGTTGCCCTCCACTTCCACGTATTCCATCAGGGTGGCTGCGGGCAGTTTGTCTCCGACTTTGATCATGTGTGTGCTCCAGTGAGTTATTGGCTAAATGGCCAAGTTAAAAAAAAACGACCCACAATTGTGGGTCGTTTTCGAGAAGTTTGCTTGCGTTGCAGCTTTTGAGCTTAAACGGCAGCAGCCTTTTCAACCAGGCGCGTAGCCACCCAGTTTTTGGTCTTCGAAATCGGCTTGCTTTCAGTGATTTCGATCACGTCGCCCAGGTGATACTCACCCTTTTCGTCGTGAGCATGGTACTTGCTCGACTTGGCCACGATCTTGCCGTAGAGGGCGTGCTTCACACGACGCTCCACCAGCACGGTCACGGTCTTGGCGCGCTTGTCGCTGACCACCTTGCCAATCAAGGTGCGCTTGAGGGATGTTTTAGCTTCCGTCATGGTCACTCCTTACTTGGCGGCTTGCTTTTGGGCAAGGATGGTTTTGGCGCGAGCGATGGCACGGCGAGTCTGGCTCAACGTACCGGTGTTGCCGAGTTGTTGCGTGGCTTTTTGCATACGAAGGCCAAAGTGGGCTTTTTGCAGCGCTTTGATTTCGTCTTTCACACCAGCAACGTCTTTTTGGCGCAATTCAGCAGCGTTCATTTCTTGTTTCTCCTGAATTATTGGCCAATCATGCGTGCCACAAAAGTGGTACGCAGGGGCAACTTGGCAGCGGCCAATTTAAAGGCTTCACGGGCCAACTCTTCAGGCACGCCCACGATTTCGTAGAGCACCTTACCGGGTTGGATCTCAGCCACGTAGTACTCGGGGTTACCTTTACCGTTACCCATACGCACTTCAGCAGGCTTGGTGGAAATCGGCTTGTCAGGGAACACGCGAATCCAGATGCGGCCACCACGTTTGACGTGACGGGAAATCGCACGACGTGCGGCTTCGATCTGGCGGGCCGTCAAACGGCCGCGATCTGTGGACTTCAGACCGAAGTCACCGAACGCCACCGTGTTGCCACGGGTAGCGACGCCGGTGTTGCGGCCTTTCTGTTCCTTACGGAACTTTCTGCGAGCAGGTTGCAGCATGTTGTTACTCCTTATTGACCGTCAGCTGCTGCAGCTGGCGCGGCGACTGTGCGAACGCGCTTAACGGCGGGTTTGGCATCGCCACCTGCACCAGCAGGCTTGTCACTGCCATCGGCAGGGGCGGCGTTGGTGCCAGAGGGACGACGGGCACC
>JBEEJQ010000044.1:0-17720 GCA_041169105.1 Pseudomonadota bacterium
TTCCAGACCACTCAAAGGCGCTTCTTCGCGGAAATAAATCTCGCTGTAGCACTCGTCGGACGCGATCACAAAGCCGTGCTGGTCCGACAGGGCAAACAGCTTTTGCCATTCCGACAGGGGCATGACCGCGCCCGTGGGGTTGCCGGGTGAGCAAACAAAGAGCAGCTGTGTTCGGGCCCAGACCTCGGCGGGCACGCTGTCCCAGTCGTTGGCAAAGTTGCGCGCCGGATCGCTGGGCACGTAGTAGGGCTCAGCGCCCGACAGCAAGGCCGCGCCTTCGTAGATTTGATAAAACGGGTTGGGGCTGACCACGGTGGCGCCGGGGCGGGTGGGGTCGATCACGGTTTGCGTCAGGGCAAACAGGGCTTCGCGCGAGCCGTTGACCGGTAGCACTTGGGTGGCTGGGTCCAGCGTCAGCTGGTAGCGGGTTTGAATCCAGTCAGCGCAGGCTTTACGCAAGGCCGGCTCGCCCGCCGTGGCGGGGTAGGCCGACAAGCCAGTGGCCACCGAAGCCTTGAGGGCCTCTTGAATGAAGGCCGGTGTGGCGTGTTTGGGCTCGCCAATGCCCAAGCTGATGGGCTTGTTTGTGGGGTTGGGGGTGACCCCTGCGAACAGTTGGCGCAGGCGCTCAAAAGGATAGGGCTGAAGCTTGGCGAGAAGGGGATTCATCCCCTGATTATCCGGGATCGTTCAGGGCGGGTGGCTGGGTTAATATTGAAGACTGTTCCGGGCGTCCGGTTACAGGCTTTCAATCGGGCTGATGCACCTTGTGTTGCGTCATTTCGTTTACTCTTTTTTTGATCGATCCGACCGCCGTGCGTCTCAATTCCATCAAGCTTTCTGGCTTCAAATCGTTTGCCGAGCCGACCAACTTCCTGCTGCCCGGGCAGTTGGTGGGTGTGGTCGGCCCCAACGGTTGCGGCAAATCCAACATCATGGACGCGGTGCGTTGGGTGTTGGGCGAGTCCAAGGCGTCCGAATTGCGTGGCGAGTCCATGCAGGACGTCATCTTTAACGGCACCACCACCCGCAAGCCCGCCAGTCGCGCGAGCGTGGAACTGGTGTTTGACAACGCCGACCATCGCGCAGGCGGCCAGTGGGGCCAGTTTGCCGAGATCGCCGTCAAGCGCATGCTCACCCGCGACGGCAACAGCAGCTACTACATCAACAACCAGCCGGTGCGCCGCCGTGACGTGCAGGACGTCTTCTTGGGCACGGGTCTGGGCCCACGCGCTTACGCCATCATCGGCCAGGGCACGATCAGCCGCATCATCGAGTCGCGCCCCGAAGAGCTGCGCTTGTTCCTCGAAGAAGCCGCTGGTGTCTCCAAATACAAAGAACGCCGCCGGGAAACCGAAAACCGCTTGTCCGACACCCGAGAGAACCTGACCCGGGTCGAGGACATCCTGCGCGAACTCAACGCCAACCTGGAAAAGCTCGAAAAGCAGGCCGAAGTGGCCCAGCGTTACAACACGCTGCAAGCCGACAGCACGCTCAAACAGCACCAGCTGTGGTTTTTGAAGCGCCGCGATGCGGAAAGTGACCAGGGCAAGATCAAGACCGACGTGGACCAGGCGGTGAACGCGCTGGAGTCCCGAATCGCCGATCTGCGCCATGTGGAGTCGGATTTGGAGACCATTCGCCAGGCGCACTACGACGCGGGTGACGAGGTCAACAAGGCGCAAGGCGCTTTGTACGAGGCCAGCGCCGAAGTCGGCCGTCTGGAAGCCGAAATCCGTTTTGTGGTCGAAGGCCGTCAACGCGCCGAGCAGCGCTTGCAGCAGTTGGTTGAGCAAACTGCCCAATGGGGCACTCGCAGCGAAGATGCTCAGGTTGAGCTGGAAACCCTGGCCGAGCAAGCGGCCATGGCCGAAGACCAGAGCATGACACTGGCCGCGCAGATCGAAGACCAGGCCATGGCCTTGCCCGATCTGGAAGAAGCACTGCGCAAAGCCCAAAACGATGCCACCGCCCAACGCGCCAGCGTGGTGCAGGTGCAGCAGCAAATCGGCGTGTTGGCCGCAGATCAGCGCAACGTGGAAGAACAATCTCGCCAACTTGAAAACCGCCGCGAGCGTTTGCTGAGCGACCGCAATGCCCTGGCCGCGCCTGACGAAGCTCGACTGAGTGGCTTGCAAGAACAATTGGCGGCAGCTGAAGCCTTGGCCGCAGAGTCCGAAGCCCGTTTGCACGACTTGCAAGACCAAGTGCCTGCGCTGGACGAAGACCGCCGTGAGCGCCAAAAGGCGGTCAACGAAGAGTCAGCTCGTTTGGCAGATTTGAGCGCCCGCATTGAGGCCCTCAAAGCCTTGCAAGAAAAAGTCCGCACCGACGGCAAGCTCAAGCCCTGGCTGTCCAAGCACGGCATGGACGGGCTCGAAGGCCTGTGGAGCCGCATCCACATCGAGTCCGGTTGGGAAAACGCACTGGAGTCAGCACTGCGCGAACGCCTGTCGGCGCTGGAAGTGTCCCGTCTGGACATGGTGCGCTCGTTTGCCAACGATGCGCCACCGGCCAAACTGTCTTTCTTCACCTCGCCTTTGGCATCCACCGCCGCGCCGCGCAGCGGCATGCCCAGCGGCTGTGCGCCCTTGGCCCAAAAGCTGCGCATCTCGGACGCAGGCTTGTCGGCCCTGGTGACCGACTGGCTGCAAGGCTGCTACACCGCGCCCAATATGGAAGACGCTTTGGCCTGGCGCAGCCAGCTCAAGGCGGGTGAAACCCTGTTTGTGCAAGCCGGTCATGCGGTGGATCTGAACAGCGTGGTGTTTTACGCGCAAGACTCCGAACAAGCCGGTTTGCTGGCCCGTGCGCAGGACATTGAAAACTTTGAAAAGCAGCAACGCGCTCAGACCCTGATCGCCGAAGAAAGCCGCAGCACACTGGTGCGTGCCGAGGCGGTCTATGCCGATGCCTCGCAGCGCCTGATCACCGTGCGCCGCGAAGCGGCCGACAACCAGTCACGCGCCCACGAGCTGCAGGTGGAGACTTTGCGTCTGTCCCAATTGGTGGAACAGACCCGCGCCCGCAGCGAACAAATCAACAACGATCTGGCCGAAGTTGACGCCTTGCTCGACGAGCTTCAAGAGCGCCGTGTGACAGCCGAAGCCCGTTTTGAAGAACTGGACATGCAACTGGCAGACAGCCAGGAACGGCATGCCCAGCTGGACGAGCGCGTCATTGAAGCCGAGCGCAAGCTGAGCGAATGCCGTGAACAACAACGCAGCCTTGAGCGCCGTGCCCAGGAAGCCCAGTTCTCGCAGCGCAGCCTGGATGCACGACGGGCGGAACTGAACCGCACGATCGAGACCGCGCAGCAGCAAGTGGCCAGCATCGACGCCGAAATGCAGCGTGCCCGTGACGAATTGAGCCGCCTGACCGACGCTGCAGCGCAAGCCGGTTTGCAAAATGTGTTGGCCGTCAAGATGGAGCGCGAGCAAGCCCTGGCGGCCCGCCGCAGTGCCTATGACGATCTGACGGCCAAACTGCGGGCCAGCGATGAGCGCCGCGTGGCTTTTGAGCGCGAACTGGAGCCCTTGCGCCAGCGCATCACCGATTTGCAGCTCAAGGAACAAGCGGCCCGCCTGGGTCTGGAGCAATACACACAGCTGCTGGCCGATGCCCAGGCCGATCTGGAAGCCGTGGCGCTGTCCATCGAACAAGGCCAAGTGCGCATCACCGGTTTGCAAAGCGAGATCGACCGCATTCACCGTGAGATCACGGCTTTGGGCCCGGTCAACCTGGCCGCGCTGGAGGAATTGAGCACCGCCCGCGAACGCAAGACTTTCCTGGACTCGCAAAACGCCGATTTGACCGAAGCGATGAACACGCTGGAAGACGCCATCCGCAAGATCGATGGCGAGACCCGTGAACTTTTGGGCGGTACTTTCAAGATCGTCAACGAGCATTTCAGCCGCATGTTCCCCGAGCTGTTTGGCGGCGGCAATGCGCGTTTGGTGATGACCGGTGACGAAATTTTGGACGCCGGCGTTCAGGTGCTGGCCCAGCCGCCTGGCAAGAAAAACCAGACCATCCATTTGCTGTCCGGTGGCGAAAAAGCGCTCACCGCGATTGCTTTGGTGTTTGCGATTTTCCAGCTCAACCCCGCACCGTTTTGCTTGCTGGACGAGGTGGACGCGCCGCTGGACGACGCCAACACCGAGCGCTACGCCAAGTTGGTGGCGGGCATGGGCAAAGAGACGCAGTTCCTGTTCATCAGCCACAACAAGATCGCCATGGAAATGGCCGAGCAGTTGATTGGTGTGACGATGCAGGAGCAGGGCGTGTCACGCATTGTGGCTGTGGACATGGAGTCCGCAGTGTCTATGGCCGATGTGGCCTGAATTTGAAGATTTGTTATGTTGGATTCTTTGAGCCCTTTGCAACTGAGCCTGGCCGGCATGGGGGGACTGACCCTGGTGGCCGTGGTGGCCTACAACTACTGGACCTCCCGCAAAAATGCCCCACGCCAGGCCGAGCCACTGCTTGAGCCCTCGCATGACGTGGTCCGTGGTGAAGGACTGGAGCCCCAGGAGCCGGTGCTCAGCGATGACTTTGGCAACTTGCCGCAACCGGAGCGCAAGGCGCAACTGGATGCCTTGATCGACGTGATCGCCGCCATTGACATTGAACAGCCTGTCTCAGGAGATGCCGCTTTGGCCGCCTTGCCCGCTACCCGCCGTGTGGGCACCAAGCCTTTCAACGTCGAAGGCTGCAGCCAACTCAACGGTGAGTGGGAGCCTGTCTTGCCCGGGCACCGTTATTCGGCTTTTCAGGCGGGGGTTCAGTTGGCCAACCGCGTGGGCCATCTCAACGAGATCGAGTTTTCTGAATTCGTGGTCAAAACCCAGGCCTTTGCCGACGCCGTCAATGGCACCGCCACCTTCAGCGACATGCTGGAAGAAGTCGCCCGTGCCCGGGAGCTGGACCAGTTCGCCAGTGACCACGACGCGCAGCTGAGCTTCACCCTGTGTGCCCGCGCCGCCGCGTGGAGCCCTGGCTACATCCAGCAGCATGCAGCGCGTTTGGGCTTTGTGGCCGGTGTCATTCCGGGTCGCATGGTCTTGCCTTCTGTGGTGCAAGGCTTGCCTCCGGTGCTGTCCCTGACTTTTGATACCCAGGCCGCATTGGCCGATGACCCGGCTTTGTCGGCCATTCGTGAGTTTTCCTTGAGCCTGGATGTGCCCCAAATCGCCCGTGAAGACCAGGCATACGAGCGCCTGCGTGAAGCGGCCTGCCTGTTGGCCAAGGACATGGATGGCGTGGTCACCGACGGGGCGGGCAATGTGCTGGGTGATGAGGTGCTGGACCAGATCGCCAAGGATTTGCAGCATCTGTACGATGCCCTGGACCAGCGCGAACTGTCAGCCGGCTCTGCGCAGGCACGCCGCCTGTTTTCTTGATCACCACAGGTCAGAGCCCCATGTCCAACCTGGACTTGTTTGGAGTCCTTGCGCCCAGCAATGCGGACAAGGCCAGCGATCTGGCGCGGGCAGCAGCGCTTCGTGCACTGCTGCATCGCCACGCGTACAGCTACTACACACTCGATGCACCCGAGGTGCCGGATGCCGAGTACGACCGCTTGTTTCGTGAGTTGCAAGCGCTGGAATCCACGCACCCTGAGCTGTTGACTCCCGACTCGCCCACGCAGCGGGTAGGAGGCAAAGTGCTCGATGCCTTCGCCTCGGTTCAGCACCGCGTGCCCATGCTCAGCATCCGCACCGAAACCGACACCGAAGCGAGCGGGGCCGAGGCCTTTGATGCACGGGTGCGCAAAGAGTTGAACCTGGGCGAGGCCGAGCCTGCCGTTCAGTACGTGGCTGAGCTGAAGTTCGATGGTCTGGCCATGAGCCTGCGCTATGAAAGCGGTGTGCTGGTGCAAGCCGCCACGCGTGGGGATGGCGAAACCGGCGAAGACGTCACGGCCAACATCCGCACCATTGGGCAGATTCCATTGCGCTTGCCTGCCGATGCGCCGCCTGTGTTGGAGGTGCGCGGCGAGGTGTACATGCGCCGCGATGATTTTGAAAAGCTCAATCAACGCCAGCGCGAGCGCATTGCTGCGGGCATGAAGGGTGAGAAAACCTTCGTCAATCCGCGCAACGCAGCGGCCGGTGCGGTGCGCCAGCTGGATTCGGGCATCGCGGCTGAACGGCCGCTGAGCTTTTTTGCCTACGGCTGGGGCGACATCACGCCTGCTGCCGAGGGCGGCCCGGTCTGGGGCACCCATTTTGAAGCCTTGCAGCAACTCAAAAGTTGGGGCTTTCCGGTGGCCGAGCAAACCTCGTGTGTGCAAGGTGCGCCAGGTTTGGTGGGGTTTCACCAGCGCATGGCCGCCGAGCGCGACGCCTTGCCCTATGACATCGACGGCGTGGTTTACAAGGTCAACCGCCTGGACTGGCAGCAGCAGCTGGGCTTTGTGACCCGCGAGCCGCGCTGGGCGGTGGCGCACAAATACCCGGCGCAAGAAGAAATGACCACCGTGCTGGCCATTGACGTGCAGGTGGGCCGCACCGGCAAGCTCACGCCTGTGGCCAAGCTGGCCCCCGTGTTTGTGGGCGGCGTCACGGTGACCAACGCCACGCTGCACAACGAGCTGGAAGCCCGTCGCAAAGACGTGCGGGTGGGTGATACCGTCATCGTGCGCCGCGCGGGCGATGTGATCCCCGAGGTGGTGTCGGTGGTGCTGGACCGTCGTCCGGCTGATGCAGTGCAGTTCACCATGATGAGCCACTGCCCGGTGTGCGGCAGTCTGGCCGAACGGGAAGAGGGCGAAGCCGACCACCGCTGCACAGGTGGCCTGTTTTGCAGCGCCCAGCGCAAACAGGCGGTCTGGCATTTTGCGCACCGCCGCGCCATGGACATTGAGGGCTTGGGTGACAAGCTGGTCGATCAGCTGGTGGACTCTGGACGCGTCAATACCCTGGCCGACCTGTACAGCCTGCAACTGCAGGATTTGGCGGGCATGGACCGCATGGCCGAGAAGTCTGCTCAAAACCTGCTCGAAGCTTTAGAAAAATCCAAACAAGCGACCTTGCCACGCTTTCTGTTTGGGTTGGGCATCCGCCATGTGGGCGAGGCCACGGCCAAAGAGTTGGCTCGCCATTTTGGACAGCTGGCCGCCATCATGGACGCCAGCGAAGACGCCTTGTTGCAGGTGCCCGATGTGGGGCCCATCGTGGCGCACAGCATCCACACCTTCTTTGCCCAGACGCACAACCGCGAGGTGGTGCAGGCCCTGCGCGATGCGGGCATCCAATGGGCAGAGGGCGATGCGCTGGCCCCGACCGAAATGCCTTTGGCCGGGCTGACCGTGGTGCTCACTGGCACTTTGCAAAGCATGGGCCGGGACGAGGCCAAGGACAAACTCGAAGCCTTGGGTGCCAAAGTGGCGGGCTCGGTCAGCAAGAAAACGAGTTATGTGGTGGCCGGCACCGAGGCGGGCAGCAAGCTCGACAAGGCCCAAGCACTGGGTATCCCGGTGCTGGACGATGCAGGCTTGGCCTTGTTGTTGAACGGAGAAAAACCATGACCGTGCGCGAGATTTTGAAAATGGGCGACGAACGGCTTTTGCGCATGGCGCAGCCCGTCAAGGAATTCGGCACGCCCGAGCTGAACACCTTGGTGGCCGATATGCTGGAGACTATGGCTGCGGTCAATGGCGCGGGCTTGGCGGCCCCTCAGATTGGTGTGAATTTGCAGGTGGTCATCTTTGGCAGCGGGGCGGTCAATCCCCGTTATCCGAATGAACCGGCTTTTCCTCAAACGGTGCTGATCAATCCCGTCATCACGCCTTTGGATGATGAAGAGCAAGAGGGCTGGGAGGGCTGTTTGTCCGTGCCCGGCATGCGGGCCATCGTGCCGCGCTGGCAACGCATCCGCTACACCGGCCTCGATGCCCAAGGCCAAGTCATTGACCGCGTGGCCGATGGCTTCCACGCCCGTGTGGTGCAGCACGAGTGCGACCACCTGATCGGCAAGCTCTACCCCATGCGGGTGCGCGACTTCAGCAAGTTTGGCTTCACCTCGGTGCTGTTTCCGGGGCTGGACGACAACACCGACGACTGAGCATCAAAGCCGCTGGAGTTTGTCCAAGGCGGCCAGCAGCGTCTGGTCTTGCTTGGCAAAGCAAAAGCGGATGACTTTCTGGTCAAAGCCGCCGCCATAAAACGCCGACAGTGGAATCGCGGCCACGCCAATGTTGGTGGTCAGCCATTTGCAGAAGTCAGCTTCGCTCAGGTTCTTTTCTGGCACGGCCAACTCGGAAATGTCCACGCACTGGAAATAAGTGCCTTCACCGGGCAGCAGCTTGAATTTGGTTTGCGCCAGCCCCTGGCGGAACAAGTCGCGCTTGCGTTGGTAAAAAGCCGGCAGCTCCAAATAGGGTTTGGCATCGGCCATGTAGCGGGCCAGCGCGTGCTGCATGGGGGTGTTCACGGTGAACACATTGAATTGGTGCACCTTGCGGAACTCGGCCGTCAGCGCTGCCGGTGCAGCCACGGTGCCGATTTTCCAGCCGGTCACGTGGTAGGTCTTGCCAAAGCTGGAGACGATGAAGGCGCGAGCGGCCAGACCTTCAAAGTGCGCTGCGCTCCAGTGTTGGTTGGGCGCATAGACCATGTGCTCATAGACCTCGTCGCTGATCAGGATGATGTCGGTCGGTGCCAGGATCTCTTGCAGCGTCAGCATGTCCTGACGCGACCAGATCATGCCGCTGGGGTTGTGTGGCGAGTTGATCAGGATGGCGCGGGTTTTGGGGCTGATGGCCGCACGGATCTTGTCAAAGTCGGGACGGAAGGTGCCCGGGGTGAGGGGCACACGCACCACCACACCACCGGCCAATTCGATGTTGGGCACATAGCTGTCGTAGCAGGGCTCCAGCACGATCACTTCATCTCCGGGGTGAACGATGGCCAGAATGGTGGTCAAAATGGCTTGGGTCGCCCCTGCTGTGACGGTGATTTCGCTCACGGGGTCGTAGTGGCGACCATAGAGGTTCTGGATTTTTTGCGAGACCGCTTCGCGCAAGGGTGCCACACCGGTCATGGGCGGGTATTGGTTCAGGCCTTCGCGCATGGCATCGTTGACCAGGTCGAGCAAGTGCGGGTCGCAGGGGAAATCCGGAAAGCCCTGGCCCAGGTTGACCGCCCCTTTTTCGGCCGCCAGTGCCGACATGACGGTGAAAATGGTGGTGCCCATGTGGGGGGCTTTGGAGACCAGATGGGGTGTGCGAGCGTTCATGATCAAAGTTCGTAGTCGTTGACATGGCCGGTCATGGCCTTGGTGATGAGTGGCTGCGTGAGACGGTCGCTCAGCAGCTGTGCGAAATGGTAAACAAAGTGGCGAAGGTAAGCGCCGCGCTTGAAGGCCACGCGGGCGACGTTCATGCCCAGCAAACCGCCCAAAGGACGCACCGCCAGGTCTTGCACCGGGTCGTCCTTGACGGCCATTTCGGCCACGATGCCGATGCCCAAGCCCAGACGGACATAGGTTTTGATGACGTCCGAGTCGATGGCTTCGAGTGCGATGCGCGGCTGCAGTTTTTTGGAAGCAAAAGCTTGGTCGATGCGGCCTCGGCCGGTGAATGAGGGGTGATAAGTCACGATGGACTCGCCCGCGATGTCTTCCAGAGAGATGTTTTCCTTGGCCGCCAGCGGGTGGTTGAGCGGCAAAACCAGCACGTGCTGCCATTCGTAGCAAGGCAGGGTGACCAGCTCTTCATAGGCCGACAGCGATTCGGTGGCGATGCCGATTTCGGCGGTGTCATCGAGCAGCATTTTGGCCACTTGGTCTGGAGCACCCTGGTGCAGACTGATGTTGACCAATGGGTATTTGTCGCGCAATTTGGCCACGGGCATGGGCAAGACATAGCGGGCCTGGGTGTGGGTGGTGGCGATCGACAAGGTGCCGCTGTCTTGCGCGCTGTACTGGTCTCCGATTTTTCGCAGGTTGCCCACTTCTCGCAAAATCACTTCGATGCTTTTGAGCACGTGTTCGCCGGGCTCGGTGATGCGTTTGAGCCGTTTGCCATGGCGGGCAAAGATCTCGATACCCAGTTCTTCTTCCAGCTCGATGATGGCTTTGGATACGCCGGGCTGCGAGGTGTGCAGTGCTTTGGCGGTTTCCGTGAGGTTCAGATTGCGGCGGGCAGCTTCTTGAACAAAGCGAAATTGGTGCAGATTCATATGCAAGATGTCATATCGATTGACATCATTATGCTTTATGGGTCTATGTCTGTGCTCCCGCAGCCATGTTCGCGAGCAGGGCCGTCATGGCAGGGTGTTCACCCACCGAAGCCGTCAGCTCAAAATGCACCTGGGGGTAGGCCTCGCGCAGATCGTTCAGCAGTTGCGGCAAGTCTTCCCGGGCGTGGCGACCTACGCCCAAGAACATGGGCACAACGCGCAGGTGCGTCAGGCCCAGTTTCATCATGTCGTCCACCACTTCGGGCAGGGCCGGGGTGGTCAATTCCAGAAAGGCACAGGCCACGGGCAGATCGGGCCATTGCGCTTGCATGCGCTGGGCGACCGCGTCGATGGGCAAGCGCCACAAGGGGTCGCGAGAGCCGTGTGCAAAGAGGATCACGCCTGTGCGTGGATTGGAAGTTGAAGTCATCGCCTGAGCACCATCCACCAAAAAGCAGCCAAAGAGATGGCGCTGTAAATCAAGGAAGGCGCAGCCGAGGTCAGCCAGGGCTCCCAGTTTTGCAAATCCCCCACAAAGCGGAAGACGTTGTTGAGCAAGGAAAAGCTGATGCCGGCGAGCACACCACCGAACACATGCCCGGCAATTTGGCCCGAGCGAAAGTGCAGGTAAGCAAAGGGCAGGGCCAAAACCAACATGACCAGGCAGCTCAGGGGATAAAAAACCTTGCGCCAAAACTCGATTTCGTAGCGCTGTGAGTTTTGCTTGTTGCTCGACAGGTGGCGCATGTACTTGAACAACTCCCAAGTCCGCATGCGGTCAGGCGTGAGCAGTGCTGCGGCGACCATGTCCGCACTGATTTGGGTGGCCCAGTTTTGGCGGGGGATGGATTGGGCTTCGTACTTCAAGCGCCCGGATGCCTTGTCCAGTCGGATGCTTTTTTCCAACACGCCCTCGAGCGTCCATTCGTCCGCATGAATGTCGGCTTTCTCGGCCGTGGTGATGCCCAGCAGCTGACCCGCTTCATTGAATTCGTGGATGCGAACCTGGCGCATGTGTTCAATGCCGTCGAAGGATCGGACATTGACCGCAAAGTGCCGGCCGTTTTGGTTTTCTTTGAGCCAGGCACCCGTTTGTCCCACGGTCAAATGCCCTTGGTAAATGGCCTTGATCTGGATGGCTTGTCGATCAGCCCAGGGCGCAATGTAGTCACCGATCACAAAGGTCAAGCCCACAAAAACAAGGCCCAGCCGCAGCAAGGTTCCCAATGCACGCAGGGGGTCAAGCCCACCGGTTCGCAAGATGGTGTATTCGGAGCTTTGGGCCAGGCGGGCCATCACGAAAATGCAACCGATCAGCACCGACAAGGGCAGCAACTGGTAAAGGTGTTCTGGAATTTTGAACGCGATGTAGAGCAGGGCCTGTTGCAGTTGGTAGCCTTGAGCCGCGTGCCTGGAAACGGACTGAAGTTCATCAACCAGGTCGAAAAACATGAACAAAGCGAGAAACCCGACGGCCACAAATGCGACGGCCGTGATGATTTCCCCATGCAGCAGGCGACGGACGGTTTTCATGCGCTCGCCTCCGCGGCCGGCTCACGACGAGGCCACAGTGCTCGCCATGACCAGTTCATGTGGCGTGCATAGAGCCAGCCTATGGCCAGCAAGAACACGCCACCGTGCAGGGCGACCAGAAAGCTTGCGAAGGGGACGCGGCCCGATGCGATCCAGCTTTGTCCCACGTTCAGCATGTTGTAGTACGCAATGAAAATGAACAGGGCCATGCCGAGGTGGTAGCTGCGGCCCACTCGGGGGTTGATGGCCGAGACGGCCAGAGCCAGCAGCACCAGATTGATGGCGGCCAAACCCAGGCCCATGCGCCAAGCCAGTTCCCCCTGGTTTTCACGGGTGGGCTGTTTCAACAGATTCCAGCTGGACGTGTGGCGACTGCTCAAGCCATCGTCGGAGGCAATGACCTCGTCGTCCATCAACACTTCGTAGTGCTCAAATTGCGTCAGCCGAGTCTCGCCGGTCTGCAAATTGGTCATCCATTGCTGGCCTTTGTCGAGCATCAAAAAACGCTCGTTGCCCACCATGTTCACGTGCCCGGTTTGCGCCGTGGTCACGCTTTCAATGCCGTTGTCGATGCTGGAGACAAACACGTGGTTGCCAAAGCGGTTGTCGGGGCTGTCTTTGTCAATGAAAAAGACACGCTTGCCTCCAGCCGATTCCTGGAATTGACCCGGGGCTACACGTTCGAGGTCGTTGCGTTTTTCGTAGCGATTTTGCAGCTCCTGCATTTGCAAGTTGCTCCACGGCCAGGCAAAAAGACCCAGCATGAAAACGATCACCAAAATGGGCCAAGCAAAACGCATCAAAGGCCGAACAAAGTAAGCCAGGCCTTGACCGCTTGAAAACCAGATCACCATCTCGCTGTCGCTGTACATGCGCGACAAGGTGGACACCACCGAAATGAACAGACTCAGTGTGATGATGGTGGTCATCTGGCTCAAGACGCTGAAGCCCATGACCAGCAGGACTTCAGAGGGGTTGACGCTGCCACGGCTGGCTTGACCCAAGGTCCGGATCAGAATGACGGTCATCACGATGGTGATCAAAATCACCAGCGTGGCACCGAAATTGCGTGCAAGGTCCTTGCGTAAAGAGGAATGGAATAACATTGGCAGGAAGGAAAAACTGAATTATGAACTTCGAAATCCAAAAACGTGCGCTCTCACGCGTCATTAGTGACGATCTTGATGCTTTGATTGTTTTGTGGCCCAAACAGGTTGAGGCTCCAAAAGCAGAAAAAGCCCCGGTTTTGAACATCATTCAGTCGGCATTCAAACAAGGTGATCTGGATGGTCAAGCGGGTTCGGTGTTGAATTTGTACGGACACGCGGGCATCAAGGCCCGTCATGTGGTCGTGGTGTGCACAGGCGACCATCAGCCCAATGACATTCGCAAAGCCCTTGGCGCTGCCTGGAATGCGCTCAAGGCAGCCAAAGTCAAACGTCTGGGTGTGCACGCGGTTTCTGATTGGTCTGCCAGTGGCTTGCAGACCGCCGTTGCAGCCCTGAGTGAGAGCAGCTACAGCTACACGACTACGCTGAGCAAACCCCAAAAGCGCACCCTGGAGCGCGTGCTGTTCACTGCGGACACCGTGAACGCAGAACTCCACCAGGCCCTGAGCCAGGCCCAAGCTGTGACAGCCGGCACCGAGCTGGCCAAGGAATGGGCCAACCGGCCCGCTAACCATGCCACCCCCAGCATGCTCGCCCAAGCGGCCAAGAGCATTGCCAAAGGCACTGCTTTCAAATGCGAAGTTCTGGGCCCCAAAGAAGTGGCCAAGCTGGGCATGGGCGCTTTCATGGCGGTGGCGCAAGGCGCGGCCGAGCCGCTGCGTTTCATTGTGATGCGCTACAACGGGGCAGCCAGTACCGTGCCCCCCACCGTGTTGGTGGGCAAAGGCATCACGTTTGACACCGGCGGCATCTCCATGAAGCCCGCGCCCGAGATGGACGAGATGAAATACGACATGAGCGGCGCGGCCAGTGTGCTCGGGGTTTTCAAAGCGCTGTCTGAATTGAAACCGGCCATCAATGTGGTGGGCCTGATTCCCGCCACAGAAAACATGCCCGATGGCCTGGCGGTCAAACCTGGCGATGTGGTCACCAGCATGAGCGGTCAGACCATTGAGATCCTGAACACCGACGCTGAGGGCCGCCTGGTCCTGTGCGATGCATTGACCTACGCCGAACGCTTCAAACCACAAGCGGTGATTGACATTGCCACCTTGACTGGTGCCTGCGTGATTGCCTTGGGCGGTGTGCGCTCGGGTTTGTTCAGCAGCGACGATGACTTGGCTGAAGCGCTTGTGCAGGCGGGTGAGCGCTCTGGCGATCTGTGCTGGCGCATGCCCATGGACGACGAGTACGCCGAAGGTCTGAAAACCCGGTTTGCCGATGTGGCGAACGTGGCGGGCAGGGCGGCCGGTTCGGTGACCGCTGCCAAGTTCTTGCAGCGTTTTGCCAAAAAATACGCCTGGGCACACCTGGACATCGCCGGTACAGCCTGGAAGAGCGGAGCGGCCAAAGGCGCCACGGGCCGCCCCGTGGCCTTGCTGCTGAATTACCTGCTGAACCAGGTGGGCCAAAAGACGGTTCAACCGGTGCGTGCGGCACGAGGCCGTGCAGCCGTCCAATGACACGGATTGAATTTCACTTCAACGCGCCCGAGCGCCTGCAATACGCTTGTCGTTTGCTGCGCAAGGCCAGCGCTCAAAGCTTGCGCATTGGCGTGACCGGCTCTCCGGTGTCTTTGCGGCAACTCGACGCCGCTTTGTGGACCTTTTCTGCGGTCGACTTTTTGCCCCACAGCACAGCAGCAGACAGTCCCGAGATTCAACAAGCTTCACCCATATTGCTCAGCGACGACCCGGCCACCTGTGTGGGCAGGCAAGTGCTGGTTAATTTGGGTGACGAAGTCCCTGTTGGTTTTGAAGGTTTCGATCGCCTGATCGAGATCGTCGCAGTGGATGACCATGGTCGCATGACCGCGCGACATCGTTGGAAACACTACACGGCAAAGGGCTATGAATTGTTGCAACACGATTTGTCCAAGTTGGCCACACCATGAACACAGCTTCTGAATCCTTGGCACCAGACATGAATCAACTGTCCATTCCCGTCCTGACGGCGGTCGTGCCGACCAGCGAAATTCCTGCGGCCTTGTTGGCGGCCTTAGATGCGCGCTTGGCCGAAAAAGCCTCCGTTTTGGCTTTGTCTCAAGAACTCATGAAAAATTTGCGGCCAGAGTTGGACCGCATGGCCTCAGAGTTGGTCCAGCGCAGCGTCCAGGACATGTGGGAAAAACGCGCCGAAATCTACAAAAATATCAGCCGCCCACACGACGCTTGATGTCTGATTTTGGTTTTCCCTGAGGCACAAGATCGGTCTTTTGCAGTATGGTTAGCGCTTGCTTGATTGAAGCAATTTCTTCTTCGGAGTATTCATGAAATTTTCAGGTAATCGTTCCTTGACCGTGATCGCAGTGGCTGTGACGACTGTTGTTTTGGCCGCCTGCGGTAAAAAAGAAACAGCATCGGATGCGCAAGTCATCAAAATCGGGCACGTGGGCCCTGTCAGCGGTGCCATCGCTCACCTGGGCAAGGACAATGAAAACGGTGCCCGCATGGCCATTGAAGAGCTCAATGCCGCAGGTCTGAAAATGGGCGACAAGCCCGTCAAATTTGAATTGCTGGCCGAAGACGATGCCGCAGATCCCAAGCAAGGCACGGCCGCTGCCCAGAAACTGGTGGACGCCAAAGTCAACGGCGTGATCGGTCACCTCAACTCTGGCACGACCATTCCAGCTTCGCAGATCTACAACACTGCAGGCATTCCTCAAATTTCGCCATCGGCCACCAACCCCAAGTACACACGCCAAGGCTATACCGGTGCATTCCGTGTGGTGGCTGACGACGTGCACCTGGGTGGCACGCTGGGCAAATACGCAGTGGAAACCCTCAAGGGCAAGAACATTGCCGTGATCGATGACCGTACCGCCTACGGCCAGGGTGTGGCTGAAGAATTCAAAAAAGGTGCAACCGCTGCAGGTGGCACCATCGTGGGTCACGAGTTCACCACCGACAAAGCCTCCGATTTCAATGCCATCCTGACCACGCTCAAGGCCAAAAAGCCTGACGTGGTGTTCTTCGGCGGTATGGACGCTGTGGCCGGCCCGATGCTGCGCCAGATGAAATCCTTGGGCATCAATGCCAAGTTCATGGGCGGCGACGGCATTTGCACCACCGAGCTGGCCAAGTTGGCTGGCGATGCGATGAAAGACGACACCGTTTTCTGTGCTGAGGCCGGTGGTGTCGAAGGCGAACAAAAAGCCGGTATGGACAAGTTCCGTGCAGACTTCAAAGCCAAGTTCAACGCGGACGTGCAGGTTTATGCCCCTTACGTTTACGACGCTGTGAAAGTCATGGCCACCGCCATGGTGAATGCCGGCTCTGCCGACCCCGCCAAGTACTTGCCCGCTCTGAAAGCCATTCAATACAAGGGCGTGACAGGCGACATCGTGTTTGACGAAAAAGGCGACATCAAAAATGGCGCTTTGACTTTGTACACCTACAAAGGTGGCGAGCGCGCCCAATTGGCCGTGGTTCGCTGATGCCAGATGCCCCGAAGATTCGGGGCATTTTGGGCACAAAAAAAGCCTGCACTTGCGTGCAGGCTTTTTTGTTTTCTGGCGGAACAGGCGGGATTCGAACCCGCGGTGGGCTATTAACCCACACACGCTTTCCAGGCGTGCGACTTAAACCACTCATCCACCGTTCCAGAGCCTCTGATTGTAGCAGTGGAAATGTGCGTTTTGAGCTTGTGCGTACAAATCCTCTGGTCCCGCAGATGCAGGTTTTTTCATGAAATGTGTTTTTTGTCGTGTGGAAGGCACTTTTTATCCTTAAACTTCGCGCCTGTTTCTCCCTCTTTTGGGCCCGAGCCCGACCCAGTCCATGAAATTTCGCTTTCCCATCGTCATCATCGACGAAGACTACCGCTCTGAAAACACTTCAGGATTGGGTATTCGCGCCTTGGCAGACGCCATCGTCAGCGAAGGTTTTGAAGTCCTGGGGGTGACCAGTTACGGTGACTTGTCACAGTTTGCCCAGCAGCAAAGCCGCGCCAGCGCCTTCATCTTGTCGATCGACGACGAAGAGTTCTCGCCCGGCCCGGACCTGGACCCGGCCGTGATCAGCTTGCGGGCCTTCATTGACGAAGTGCGCCGCAAGAACGCTGATGTGCCGATTTACATCTACGGCGAAACCAAGACCAGCCAGCACTTGCCCAACGACATCTTGCGTGAGCTGCATGGTTTCATCCACATGTACGAAGACACGCCCGAGTTCATGGCGCGTCACATCATCCGTGAAGCCAAAAGTTACCTCGAAGGCTTGCAGCCGCCGTTCTTCAAAGCTCTGCTGGACTATGCCGAAGACGGCTCCTACTCGTGGCATTGCCCCGGTCACTCGGGCGGCGTCGCATTCCTGAAGAGCCCGGTGGGCCAGATGTACCACCAGTTCTATGGTGAGAACATGCTGCGTGCTGATGTTTGCAACGCGGTGGAAGAACTGGGCCAGTTGTTGGACCACAACGGCGCGATCGGCGAGAGCGAGCGTAACGCCGCCCGCATCTTCAATGCCGACCACTGCTTCTTTGTGACCAACGGCACCAGCACCTCCAACAAAATGGTCTGGCACCATGCGGTGGCGCCCGGTGATGTGGTGGTGGTGGACCGCAACTGCCACAAATCCATCTTGCACTCGATCATCATGACCGGTGCGATTCCGGTGTTCTTGAAGCCGACCCGCAACCATTTCGGCATCATTGGCCCGATCCCCAAGAGCGAGTTCGAGCCCGCAGCCATTCAGGCCAAGATCAAGAAGAACCCGCTGCTCAAGGGCGTGGACGCCAAGAAGGTCAAGCCGCGCATCCTGACGCTTACACAGTCCACTTACGACGGCGTGCTCTACAACACCGAGACCATCAAGGGCATGCTCGACGGTTATGT
>JBEEJQ010000045.1:0-17450 GCA_041169105.1 Pseudomonadota bacterium
CTCGGCAGCGGGGCGCAGGCGGTCGGCGCGGCCCAGGTTGCTCATGGTGGCCACCGCGGTGGTCTCGGTCATGCCCCAGCCGTGGCGCACTTCCACGCCGTAGTTGTCCATGAACTTGGCGATCAGCGCCATCGGCATGGCCGAGCCGCCCACGCAGGTGCGCTTCATGTGGGCAAAGCGCAAGTTGTTTTGCTCAACGTGCTGGATCAAGCCCATCCAGATGGTGGGCACGCCCGCGCTGATGGTGACCTGCTCGGTGTCCATCAACTCGAACAGGCCGGGGCCATCGAGCCTGGGGCCAGGCAAGACCAGCTTGGCACCTGCCACCAGTGCTGCGTAGGGAATGCACCAAGCGTTGATGTGGAACATGGGCACCACGGGCAAGATGGTTTCTTGCGTGGACAGGCCCAGCACATCGGGCAGGCAGGCCGTGGTCGCGTTCATCACGATGGCACGGTGCGTGTACAGCACGCCTTTGGGGTTGCCCGTCGTGCCCGAGGTGTAGCACAGCGCTGCGCCGGTTTGTTCGTCGAACTCGGGCCAGTCGAAGCTGTCGCTGTGACCGGTGATCAGGCCTTCGTAATTCATGACGTTGGCAACGCCCTCGATGGCAGGCGTATTGGCCGCATCGGCCAGGCACACCCAGGCGCGCACCTTGGGGCAATGCGCGGCAATGCCTTTGACCAGCGGCGCGAAGGTGGCGTCAAACAGCACCACTTCGTCGTCGGCGTGGTTGATCACATAGATCAGCTGCTGCGGGTGCAGGCGCGGGTTGCAGGTGTGCATGACCATGCCGCTGCCCGAGACGGCGTAATACGCTTCCAGGTGGCGGTGGTTGTTCCAGGCAATCGAGCCGACCGCGCTGCCCGCTTTGAGCCCCATGTGCGCCAAGGCGTTGGCCAGCTGGCGTGAGCGTTTGGCGGTCTCGGCGTAGGTGGTGCGGTGTAGCGGGCCGTGCGTCTCGCGCGAGACGATTTCCTGGTCGCCGAACTGGGCAGCGCCGTGTTCTAGGATGCCCGAAATGAGCAAGGGGCGGTTCATCATGAGGCCGGATGTGGGCATGGTTTTTGTCTCTTTGGGGATGGTTTTTGAATTTGTACTGGCGCCGTCGGTCAGGATGCACCGGTGGAATCATCATACCGACCAGAAGCCGTGGATTTAACGCATCAGGTCAATTGCTTTTTCGGCGATGGCGATCACTGTGGCATTGGTGTTGGCACCGATCAAGGTGGGCATGATCGATGCATCCACCACGCGCAGGCCTTCGATGCCATGGACCTTGAGCTGTGGGTCAACGACCGCCATGGCATCGGTGCCCATTTTGCAGGTGCCCACTGGGTGGTACACGGTGTCCGAGCGGTCGCGTAAAACCTGTCGGATGTCGTCATCGGTTTTGACCTGGGCGGTGAAGACGTTCTTGTGCCTGATGTTGGCCAGAGCTGGGGCGTCCATCAATTTTTGGGTGAGCTTGTAGCCTTTGACCAAAGTGTCCAGATCGTCACTGTGCGCCAAAAAAGCGGGATCGATGAGTGGCGCTTGGCGTGCGTCGGCACTGGCCAATGTCAACTGACCGCGGCTCTTGGGGCGCAGCACACACACATGGCATGAAAAACCGTGGGCTGTGCGCAACTTGCGTGCATGGTCTTCCACCAAGGCCACGACAAAATGCAACTGCACATCCGGTGCTTGCAGCGCGGGGTCGGTTTTGAGGAAACCGCCGGCTTCGGCGAAGTTGGTGCCAATGAAGCCCTTCCTGGTTCGTCGGTAGCGCATGATTTCGCGAACCAAATGCGCACCACCAGCGAGCGAGATGCCCATCAGATCGAGGCGTTTGGCGGCATAACCAAAAATGAAGTCTGGGTGGTCTTGCAGGTTTTGCCCGACCCCGGGCAGGTCGTGCAGCACCTCGATGCCATGCTCCTTCAAATGCCCACCTGGTCCCACGCCTGAGACCATCAACAACTGCGGAGACTGGAAAGCGCCTGCGCACAAAATCACTTCTCGACGGGCCCGGATGACCCGCTTGGCGCCAGATTGGATGCATTCCACGCCGACGGCTCGGCGGCCTTCGAACACAATGCGCGTGACCTGAACACCCGTTTGCACATGCAGGTTGGGACGCCGCCCCATATGGGGGTGCAGGTAGCCACGCGCAGCGCTCCAGCGCTCGCCGTTTTGCTGCGTCACTTGGTAGATGCCCAAGCCTTCTTGTTCGACCCCGTTGAAGTCGTCGTTGATCGGGAAACCCGCTTCGCGAGCGGCGTTCAAATAGATCTGATGGATCGGATTTTGGGTCTGCAAGTCCGATACATGCAAGGGACCAGCATTGCCATGAAATCCGTTCCGGATGCGGCTGTTGTTTTCGCTGCGCTTGAAGTAAGGCAGAAGTTCGTCGTACGACCAACCCTCATTGCCCAAAGCAGACCAATGGTCGTAATCGCTGGGGTGCCCACGGGTGTAAACCATGGCATTGATGGCCGAGGAGCCGCCCAGGCCTTTGCCGCGTGGTTGGTAGCCCCTGCGGCCATTCAGTCCCACTTGAGGCACAGTTTCAAAAGCGTAGTTGTTGATGCGGGTCGGCAGCATGGCCACCGCTGCCGCAGGCGTGTTGACCAGCCAGCTGTCGCCTTGGCCACCCGCCTCCAGCAGCATCACTTGCACATCAGCGTTTTCGCTCAAGCGGCCGGCCATCACGCTGCCGCCCGAGCCGCCGCCAATCACGATGTAGTCTGGTTCATGGTTCAAGCCGTTGTCTCCTATTGATCGACGCCAAAGTCTCATGTCAGTGCCGCATAGACCAGGTCGCGGAAAAGTGGCCTGTAGTAGTCGCGCTGATTGGGTGCCTGAATCATCAGCACGGCGTACATGTCGAGCGCCGGGTCCACAAAGAAGGTGGTGCCTGCGATGCCACCCCAGTAATACAGACCCACCGAGCCGGGCACGGGCGACAGGCCGAGGTGTGTGCGCACCGCAAAGCCCAAACCAAAGCCGTGGCCCGGTGGCAGCAGCGTGCCCTCGGACGGCATGCCGCCCAGATGGTCTGCAGTCATGTAGTCCACCGTGTGGGGGCCGAGCAGGCGCGCACCATCCAATTCACCCCGGTTGCGCAGGCACTGCAAAAAGCGGGTGTAGTCCATGGCCGTGGACATGAGTCCGCCACCGCCGCCTTCCATGGCGGGCACTTGGCGCGGCTCCAGCACCTTCATCGGCACGCCGCCATCAGGGTCGTGCGCAAAGGGCTCGGCGATGCGGTGTTGTTGATCGGGCGGCACGGCAAAGCCCGTGTCCACCATGCCCAGCGGTTTAAAGATTTCAGCTTGCAGGAATGCGCCCAGGCTTTGCCCGCTGACCACCTCGACCAGCCGCCCCAGCACATCGGTGGCGCGGCTGTAGGCCCACACGGTGCCGGGTTGAAACTGCAGGGGCACGCCTGCCAGCACTTGAGAAAATTCGGCATTGGTGCGCTCGCGTGAGGCGATCTTCACCGCGCCGTATTGGCGCTGCACGGGCGAGTCACCCAAAAACTCATACGTCAGCCCCGCCGTGTGGCGCAGCAGGTCTTGCACGGTGGCCTCTTGTTTGACCGGCTCCAATCCATCAGCGGTCGCCGCTTGTTGGTTGGCGTATTCGGGCAACCAGCGGCTGACCGGGTCACTCAACAGCAACTGCCCGCGCTCGACCAGCATCATCACCGCCACCGACACGACTGGCTTTGTCATGGAATAGATGCGGAAGATGCTGTCGGTTTTCATGGGCGTGCCCGTGCCGGGGTCTTGCTGGCCCACGGCCTCGAACAAACCGATCTGGCCGCGGCGGGCGATCATGGCCACCGCACCGGGCAGGCGGCCACTGGCCACTTCGCGGCGCAGCACATCCATCAGGCGCTGGGTGCGCTGGGGGCACAGGCCCACATCGTCAGGCTGGGCGTGGGGCAAAGCTTGGTGTGCAGTCATCGGGGTCTCCGGTTGAAGGGTGTTTTTTACACCAGCCTTGGGGCATGGGGTATCACTTGCGGCGCAGCGGTCGCTTTGGCTTGTCGCCCATGCGTCAAAGGCCATAACCTTCGCGCAGTGCGAGCCTTGCTAGACTGAATTCATGCGCATTTCAGAACTCTCTGCCAAGACCCAGGTGTCGGTGCACCGCTTGCGGCGGTACGAGGCCGACGGCCTCATTGAAAGCCAGCGACTGCCCAATGGCTACCGTGTGTACAACGAGAAAACCGTCAAGCACGTCATCTTCATCGCCATGTCGCGGGAGATGGGTTTCTCGTTGCCCTTCATCGCCGAGTATTTGCCGCGCTTCAAAGCGGGCAAGTTGTCGGCCCAAGACATGATCGACGCCATCCTGGCGCGTGTGGCCGAGATCGACCAGCACTTGAACGAACAAAAAGCGCTTCGCCAAAAATTGATGGACCACATCGGGTGGTTCAAAACCCAAGCCAGGAGAAAACCATGAGTCCATTGGACATGCTGAAAAAAATCAACGCCATGGCCGAGTTCAACCGCTGGTGCGGCATTGAGGTGACGGTGGCCGAAGCCGGCTTTGTGGAAATCCAGATGCCCTGGCGGCCCGAGGTCGGACAGTACTCTGGCTATTTGCATGCGGGCCTGATCGGCACACTCATCGACACCGCCTGCGGTTTTGCGGCCGGGACTGTGGCGGGGCCAAACTTGTTGGCCGCCAACTTTTCGGTCAACTGCTTACGACCCGCCGTAGGGCAAAAATTCATCGCCCGAGCGCGGGTGGTCAAACCCGGCAAGGCACAGGTGTTCACCAGCTGTGATTTGTTTGCGGTGGATGTAGAAGGCGAAAAGCTGGTGGCCAACGGCCAGACATTGCTGACGGTGGTCCAGGTCGCTTGAATAAGGGCGGCCGAGGCGGCCGGTCAGTGTGACCGGCTCCAAAGCGCCTGCCCGCGTTGCGCCTTGCTTGCATCGCTGGGCGTAAGTGTCACCAGTCCTTCCGGTGTTTGGCGCAGCAAATCGGCCAGTGCCCATAAGGCGGACTCGGGGCCGCTGAGCAGCTCCAGTTCGAGTTCCAGCAGCGGCTCGCTCAGCGAGGTGCCAGGCACATGAATGCGGCCTTGGTCCAGCGCCACTTCGATGTGTGCGCCGTCATGGTCGATCAGCCAGCGCTGACGCTCAAAGTCGGTGCAGAACATGGCCTGCAGTGTGGGGCGCATGGCCATCAGCGTGTTGCACAGTGCCTCGTCGGCCACCAGGGCGTCGAAAGCCAAGGCGCCGGGTGTGGTCGGGCCTTCCCACTCTTGGCGGCGTGACAGGCCTTGGCTGCTGTGGCCTGCGGTCTTGACGGTCAGCAGCCACTGCTGGCCCGCGAGGCGTTCGCGCACCGCCATGCGGGCTTGTTGCAGTGCCAGCGCGGGGGTGTCGAAATAGGTGTTGAGCAAGCGATGCTTTTCGCCGGTGTTGGCCAGCAAGGGGTGGGCCAAGAGGCGCGGCAGGTCTTGAGCGGTGAGGGTCAGCTTGAGTTCGGTTTCCATGGGACGAGTTCAGCGACGAATTCAGTGGCGTGGGCGCAGCATGGACAGCAGTAACCCATCCTTGAGCAGCACATGGTGGAAGATGGCGGCCACGGCATGCAGGCCCGCCAAGCAAAGAATCAGGTCACTCAGCACGCCATGCACGTCGCCCCAATCGGCCAGATGGGCCAGCGGCGATTGCACAATGAAGGGCATCTCGTTCACGCGAACACCGCCCAGCAAGGTCAGGGGGTGGCCTGCGCTGCCCAAGGCCATAAACGCGCTCACCGGCACGGCCAGCAGCAGCACCCACATCAGGCTATGTGTGGCTTGGGAGGCCCGATGCATCCAGCTTGGCATATCAAATTGCGGTTTGGCGGGTCGCACCGTGACCCACAGCAGGCGCAGCAAGGTGAGCACCACCACCAGCACGCCCAGTGATTCGTGCACCACGATGTCCAGCCGAGTGGCGGGGTCCAGCCCTTGGCGCATTTCGCGGCCGAAGTGCTCAGGCCCCAGGATGAAGGCGGCGAAGACCGCGATGGCGGTGAGCCAGTGCAACGCACGGCTGAAGGTGTCGTAATGGGTGCGGATGGTTGGCATGTTGTTCTCCCTGAGAACGCCATTGTGCTGACCTCCCATTTACGCGAGTTGACTTAGGTCAAGCCATTGGCGAGGCAAAACGTTCGCGCAAATACGCCACGATCACGGCCGAATCCTTGAGCCAACGGGTTTGGCCATCGGCTTCGGTGATCCGCAGGCATGGCACTTGGGTCGCGCCCGTGCCTTGCAGCAATTCATTGCGGTTGCCCGTGTGGTGCTGTGCATCGCGCTTTTCAATGGGCAGCGACAGGCGGCGCATTTCCTGGCGCACCTTGATGCAAAACGGGCAGGTGCTGAACTGGTACAGCGCCAGGCTTTGGCACTGCTGGTCCACGCTGGCTTGCGCCGCTGCTTCGCGCACCACGCCTTTGGGCTGGGTCAGGCGCTCTTTGAGCAGCATGACGGGGCCCAGCACAACGCGCAGGGTTCGGAAAAAAGCACGGATGACGGTTTTCATGGAGGTTTGAATTTTCTGAAGAGATGAATGGAGAGGCCCGATGCGTTACAGCAAACGCGCCAAATAATGGCCCGTGAAACTCGACTTGTTTTTGGCCAGCTGCTCGGGCGTGCCTTCGCCCACCACGGTGCCACCGCCTGCGCCGCCTTCGGGGCCCATGTCGATCAGCCAGTCGGCGGTTTTGATGACGTCGAGGTTGTGCTCGATGATGACGATGGTGTTGCCCGCATCGCGCAGCTGGTGCAGCACTTTGAGCAGCAGGTCGATGTCGGCAAAGTGCAGGCCGGTGGTCGGTTCGTCCAGGATGTAGAGTGTGCGGCCGGTGTCGCGCTTGGACAATTCGAGTGCGAGCTTGACGCGTTGCGCCTCGCCACCCGAGAGCGTGGTGGCGCTTTGGCCCAGACGGATGTAGGTCAGGCCCACATCCAGCAGGGTTTGCAGTTTGCGGGCGATGTTGGGCACGGCGCTGAAGAACTGGTGCGCGGCTTCCACCGTCATGTTCAAAATCTGCGCGATGTTCTGGCCCTTGTATTGGACTTCGAGCGTTTCGCGGTTGTAACGCATGCCGTGGCACACGTCGCAGGGCACATACACGTCGGGCAAAAAGTGCATCTCCACTTTCACCATGCCGTCGCCCTGACAGGCCTCGCAACGGCCACCGGCCACGTTGAAGCTGAAGCGACCCGGGCCGTAGCCGCGCTCACGGGCTGCGGGCACTTCGGCCATCAATTCGCGGATGTGGGTGAACAGACCTGTGTAAGTGGCCGGGTTGCTGCGCGGTGTGCGGCCAATGGGCGACTGGTCCACATTGATGACCTTGTCGAAATGCTCCAGACCTTTGATCTCTTCGTGCGCTGCGGCCTCGTCATGGGCGCGGTGGATTTGGTGCGCGGCGGCGGTGTAAAGCGTGTCGTTGACCAGCGTGGACTTGCCTGAACCGGAAACACCCGTCACGCAGGTCAGCAGCCCCACGGGGAATTTCACGTTCACGCTTTTCAGGTTGTTGCCTGATGCGCCCAAGATTTCGATGAAGTCTTTGCCCGCTTTGTGGCGTTTGGGGATCTCGATCTTTTTGCGGCCGGACATGTACTGGCCGGTGACCGAGTCGGGCGCAGCCAAGATGTCGGCGCAACTGCCTTGCGCCATGACGCGCCCACCGTGCACACCCGCGCCCGGCCCCATGTCGATCACATGGTCGGCCACGCGGATCATGTCTTCGTCGTGCTCGACCACCAGCACGCTGTTGCCGATGTCGCGCAGGTGTTGCAGCGTGCCGATCAGGCGATCGTTGTCGCGCTGGTGCAGGCCGATGCTGGGCTCGTCCAGCACGTACATCACGCCCGTGAGCCCTGAACCGATCTGGCTGGCCAGGCGGATGCGCTGAGACTCGCCGCCGCTCAAGGTGTCGGCGCTGCGGTCCAGGCTCAAATAATTGAGACCCACGTCGTTGAGGAACTTCAGGCGCAGCGCAATCTCGCGCACGACCTTGTCCGCAATTTCGGCCTTGGCCCCGTGCATGGTCAGGCTCTGAAAATACTGCTGCGACTCGCCCAGCGTGATGTGACTGATCTCGTAGATGGCGCGGGCTTGTGCGCCTTCGCCAATGCGCACATGGCGCGCCTCGCGCTTGAGGCGCGTGCCGTGGCAGCTGGTGCAGGCCTGCATGTTGCGGTAGCGGGCCAGGTCTTCGCGCACCACGGCTGAGTCGGTCTCGCGGTAGCGGCGCGTCATGTTGGGAATGATCCCTTCAAACGGGTGCTTTTTGCTGACCTTTTTGCCCTGCGATGCACCGGACTCCATGGTGTAGCTGAACTTGATCTCTTCGTCGTCCGAACCGTACAGCAGCACCTGCTGGTGAATCGGTGCGAGTTTTTCAAACGGCGTTTCGATGTCGAACTGGTAATGCTTGGCTAGGCTTTCGAGCATGCTGAAATAAAAGCCGTTGCGCCGGTCCCAACCCTTGATGGCGCCACTGGCCAGGCTGAGCGAGGGGAAGGCGACGACCCGCTCAGGGTCAAAAAACGCCATGCTGCCAATGCCGTCGCAAGTCGGGCAAGCGCCCATGGGCGAGTTGAACGAGAACAAGCGCGGCTCCAACTCGCTGATGGAGTAAGTGCACACCGGGCACGAGAACTTGGCGTTGAACAGGTGCTCGGTACCCGTGTCCATTTCGAGCGCCACAGCGCGGTGCTCGGCCAGGTGCAGCGCGGCTTCAAAGCTCTCGGCCAGGCGCTGGCGCAGGGCGTCTTTGGCCTTTGCATCTTCTTCAGATCGAACCTTGATGCGGTCCACCACCACGTCGATGTTGTGCTTTTCGGTCTTCTTGAGCGTGGGCAAGTCTTCTACTTCCACCGTCTGGCCGTTGATGCGAAAGCGCACGTAGCCCAGGGCCTGCATTTGCTCGAAGATTTTTTCGAACTCGCCTTTTTTCTCGCGGGCAATCGGCGCCAAGATCATGAGCTTGGTGTCTTCTGGCAAGGCCAGCACGGCGTCCACCATCTGGCTCACGGTCTGCGCTTGCAGGGGCAGGTTATGGTCGGGGCAATAGGGCGTTCCGGCGCGGGCAAACAGCAGGCGCAGGTAGTCGTGGATCTCGGTGACGGTGCCCACGGTGGAGCGCGGGTTGTGGCTGGTGGCTTTTTGCTCGATGGAAATTGCAGGCGACAGCCCCTCGATCAGGTCCACATCGGGCTTGTCCATCAGTTGCAAGAACTGCCGTGCATAGGCCGACAGGCTTTCCACATAGCGGCGCTGGCCTTCGGCGTACAGCGTGTCAAAGGCCAGGCTCGACTTGCCCGAGCCCGACAAGCCCGTGATCACGACCAGCTGGTTGCGCGGGATGTCGAGGTCGATGTTTTTCAGGTTGTGCGTGCGTGCACCCCGCACACTGATGTGTGTCTGCCGCAAGGCCGCAGCCAGATAGGTGTCTTGGCGATCAGAGTTCAAGGTGGAGCCACAAAAACAAAACCCACCATTATCAAGGATGGTGGGTTTCGCGCAGTCCGTGCCAGCCCGAAGGGCTTGGTGCTTACTGGGTTTGGCTGGCGGAGGTGATGGTGATGTCGGTGACCGGGACGTTTTGATTGCTGCCCACGGTCTGTGTGGGTTGGGTGGCCATCGAATCGATCACGTTCATGCCCGAGATGACTTTGCCAAATACGGCATAGCCAGGGCTGCTTGAGCTTGAGTAATTCAGAAAGGCGTTGTCGACGAGGTTGACAAAAAACTGGGAGGTTGCCGAGTTCTTGGTCGCGTCTGTTTCAGGCGATCCTGGCGCAGGGCCCAGACGTGCCATGGCCACTGAGCCACGCACGTTTTGCAAGCCGTTTTGAGATTCCAGCGCGATGGCCGGGGACAAGCCTGTTTTTTGGACCATGCCTGTCGTGAAGCCACCGCCTTGGGCCATGAAGCCAGGGATGACCCGATGGAACAGTGTGCCGTTGTAGAAGGATGGGCTTTTGTTCACATAAGACAGGAAGTTCTTGACCGTGATGGGGGCTGCGTCTGCGTCCAGTTCCATCACCACATCGCCCAATGTTGTTTTGAAAGTGACTTGCGGTGCTGGCGCTGTCAATGTGGAGGTGTAGAGCACGTAGTCGCTGGAGCTGGAGACTTTGATGTCCACTTTGCGTGTGACGGGAACAGTGATCAGACAGATTGCCGACCTTGTGGTGGCTGAAGTGGCGGCTGCGAGCGTGCAGGCGGTATTGTTGGCGCTGAGTTTGATGTTGTTGTCGACTGCATTGCCTGAAATGGTCATGCTGATGGTACTGGGGGTCGACAGGCCGGTGTAGCGAAGGTTGGCGGCACTCACCTGGGTCACGGGTTCGTTTCCACCGCCACAGCCCAGCAAAGCCAGGAGACATGCGCAGGCCGCAAGCGTGTAAGAGCAAAGTCGTGACATGACAAATTCTTGATTTTGTGAATTATGTGTATTTTAGGTTTTCTGACTTGATTTTTTTGTGGCCCGCTCAAAGTAAGCGGTTTTCGTTGATTGCCTTGGTCCGCCAGCTAATCAGGGACAATGTCGTTTTTCGATCCGTCAGGTGTGTACGCGTGACCCTTTCCCCTCCTGCTTCTGATGCGGCCCCCGTGGCTGCCATGGCCATGACGCCTTTGGAGCGTCGCGCCAGCGCATCGCTGGCCTCGATCTTTGCCCTGCGCATGCTGGGTTTGTTTCTGGTGCTGCCGGTGTTTGCGCTGGAGGCTCGCAAGTACCCGGGTGGTGAAGACCCGGCCCTGCTGGGCTTGGCCATGGGCATTTATGGCTTGACGCAAGGGTTGTTGCAGCTGCCCTTTGGCATGGCTTCTGACCGTTTTGGCCGCAAGCGCGTGATCGTTTTGGGTTTGCTGATCTTTGCGCTGGGCAGCTTTTGGGCGGCAGCGGCGACTGACCTGACCGGTCTGCTGATTGGCCGCAGCATTCAGGGCGCTGGGGCGGTGTCGGCGGCCGTGACGGCTTTGTTGGCCGATTTGACACGCGATGAAGTGCGCACCAAAGCCATGGCTTTGGTGGGGGCCAGCATCGGCTTGATGTTCGCTCTGTCTTTGGTGCTGGCCCCGCTCATGGCCGCGGCCATTGGCTTGTCGGGCTTGTTTGTGGTCACGGGCGTTTTAGCCTTGCTGGGCGTGACGGTGGTGGTTTGGGGCGCACCGCCTGCGCCTGCGCCGGTGGCCGGGCCTGCCCGTGGTCGCCTGAAAGATGTGCTCAGCCATGCCGGTTTGCTGCGTTTGAACTTGGGTGTGTTCGTGTTGCATGCGGTTCAGTTGGCCATGTGGGTGGCCGTGCCGGCCCTGTTGGTGCAGGCGGGTTTGAGCAAGGACCACCACTGGCAGGTGTATTTGCCAGCGGTCTTGGGCTCCTTTGTCCTGATGGGCGGCACCTTCGCCATGGAGCGGCGCGGGCACCTCAAAAAAGTGTTTTTGCTGGCCATTGCCCTGATCGCGGCGGTGCAGCTGGGCTTTTTGTGGCAAGCCTCGGGCACGCCCCGCTTGGGAGCTTTGGCAGGCTTGCTGTTCGTGTTTTTCTGCGGCTTCAATGTGCTGGAGGCTACGCAGCCCAGTTTGGCCTCCCGTCTGGCGCCCAGCGCCGTGCGCGGCACCGCCATGGGTGTGTACAACACCTTGCAGTCGCTGGGCTTTTTTGCAGGCGGCTGGCTGGGCGGCTACCTCGTCAAGACCTGGGGAAGTCAGGCGCTGTTTCTCAGTTGTGCAGGGGCCATGCTGGCGTGGCTGTTGGTGGCCTTGCCCATGCAGACCCCGGCGCGCCCGGTCCCTGTTCGTCAGACGGCCTAATGGCCGCATAATTCAAGCTTATTCGAGGAGTTTTTCATGGCATCCGTCAACAAAGTCATCATCGTCGGCAATTTGGGCCGCGACCCCGAAACCCGCTATCTGCCTTCTGGCGACGCCGTGAGCAACATCAACGTGGCCACCACCGACCGCTACAAAGACAAGGCGACCGGCGAAATGAAGGAAGCCACCGAGTGGCACCGCATCAGCTTTTTTGGCAAATTGGCCGAGATCGCTGGCCAGTACCTGAAAAAAGGCTCGCAGGTGTACGTCGAAGGCAGCTTGCGCACCCGCAAGTACACCGACAAAGACGGCATTGAGAAATTTGCCACCGAGATCCGTGGCGAAACCATGCAAATGCTGGGTGGCCGTCAAGGCATGGGCGGCCCATCGGACGATGGCGGCGGTTACGCCCCGCGTCAGGCCCCTGCAGCGCGACCAGCCGCAGTGCCAGCCGCCCGTCCTGCACCTGCGGCCAAGCCCGCGCCCAGCAGCTTCGACGACATGGACGACGACATCCCGTTCTGATCGTCGCACCCGTATTGAACCTCAACCCGTGGCTTATCCCACGGGTTTTTTTACGCCGTCAGCCAAGGCATTGGCTTTAGTGGGCTGTAAGTTGAAACTGTTTCGTTCTGCTTGTCTCACCGGGGTGCAGCGTGTGGCTCAGAATGTGTCCATGAACGAAATCACGTCGCGTTATTTACCCCTGGACGATGCGCAGCGCCGCCAGCTGCACAACGAGGTCCATGCCCGTCCCTCGGCCCGTGTGCGCTTGCCGGCCCTGATCGTTTATGTGGCAGTGCTCAATGCAGGCATCTCCCGCGAACAGGAATGGGCCCACCTGCGCAGCTTGCCTGGGCACGCCGATTTGCAGCCCGAGCAACTGAATGGCAACTTTTTGCGTTTGCGCTGCGATGGTTTCACCGTCAAGTGGGAGCGGCACACCGAGTTCACCCGTTACTCGATCGTGCAGGCCCTGCCCGCGCATGCGGCTTGGGGTCAGGCCATGCCGGAGCTGGCATCGCAAGCGGTGGTGGGCAGCGACTGGTTGCGGGCCATCCCCGGCCAAACCGTGGCCGCGATCCATCTGGGCATGATGGAAGGCGACATGGCTTCGCACCACATCGTCACGCAAGCGCAGGCCTGGTTGGGCGAAGGCGCTGTGGTCGGCTCGCGCATGGGCAACACCAGCGAAGGCTTGTCGCATTCTTGCGTGCTGACGCATTTCAGGCTGGGGGACGACGGTTTCGAGCGCATGCTGGTGATCGCGCCTGCGGGCACGCCCGAAGCCCGCGCTGGGCGCATCTCTCAGCGCCTGCTGGAGCTGGAGACTTACCGCTTGATGGCTTTGCGCGGCCTGCCCGTGGCCAAGGCCTTGGCACCGGTCTTGTCGGAGGCCGAAGCACAGCTGGCCGACATCACCGCCCGGCTGGAGCGCAAAGGCGACAGCGACCAAGCTTTGCTGGACGTGCTGGTGTCACTGGCGGCGCGTGTGGAGCGGGCCACCGCCGAGCACGGTTACCGCTTCTCGGCCACGCGGGCGTATGACACTTTGGTGGCCCAACGCATTGCCGAGTTGCGCGAGCGGCCTGTGGCGGGCATTCAGACGGTGGGCGAGTTCATGCAACGCCGCTTGTCACCGGCCATGGCCACGGTGGTGGCCACCGCGCAGCGCTTGGCATCTCTGTCTGAGCGCGTCTCGCGCACCAGCGCCTTGTTGCGCACCCGGGTGGACATCGCCACCGAATCGCAAAACCAGGTCTTGCTGGAAAAGCTCACGCGCGGGCAAGACCTGCAGCTGCGGCTGCAAAGCACGGTGGAAGGCCTGTCGATCGCGGCGATCAGTTACTACGTGGTGAGCCTCGTGCTGTACGGGGCCAAGGCCCTGAACAAGCTGGGTTTGCCGATCAACCCCGAGATGGTGGCTGGCCTGTCGATCCCGCTGGTGCTGTGGGGCGTGTGGAAGACCGTCCAGCGCATCCATGCGCGGATACACAGCCAGGGGTGATGCCTCCGAACGGTCATCCCCCCGTAGGTCGGCACCTTCAGGTCCGACGATGGGGCTTGGCGCAGGCCCATGTCGGGGCTGAAGCCGCCGACCTACACGTCGTTTTTTTCAGGGTTTGGCGGAATGGATCACGCCCCCGCCCAGGCACACATCGCCGTCATACAGCACGGCGCTTTGTCCGGGGGTCACGGCCCATTGCGCTTGCGGGAAATGCATCTCGAACGCGGGCTCGGTGAAGCCGTTCTCGGCTGCCCGCAGTTCGCAAGGTGCATCGGCCTGCCGGTAGCGGGTTTTGGCGGCATACAGGCCAGGGGTGGGGGCGATGCCGGCACACCAGCTGGCGTCGGTGGCCCTCAGGCTTTCCGACAGCAGCCAGGGGTGGTCGTGACCTTGCACCACCCAGAGGGTGTTTTTTTCAATGTCTTTGCGCGCCACAAACCAGGGTGTGTGTTCGCCCCCGCCTTTTTGTGCGCCTTTGGCCTTGATGCCGCCAATGCCCAAGCCTTGGCGCTGGCCCAAGGTGTAAAAGCTCAGGCCCACATGCTGGCCGATGGTGCGGCCTGTCGGGTCTTTGATCGGGCCGGGCTCTTTGCTGATGTAGCGGTTCAAAAATTCGCGGAAAGGGCGTTCACCAATGAAGCAGATGCCGGTGGAGTCTTTTTTCTTGGCGTTGGGCAGGCCGATCTCTTGTGCAATGCGGCGCACTTCGGTCTTGTGCAGCTCACCCACCGGGAACAAGGTTTTGGACAACTGCGCCTGGTTCAAGCGGTGCAAAAAGTAGCTTTGGTCTTTGGACGGGTCCAGGCCTTTGAGCAGTTCGTGCCGACCGGTCTGTTCATTCAAGCGCACGCGGCAGTAGTGCCCCGTGGCGATCTTCTCGGCACCCAGGCGCATGGCGTGGTCCAGAAAGGACTTGAACTTGATCTCGGCGTTGCACAGGATGTCGGGGTTGGGTGTGCGCCCGGCCTGGTATTCGCGCAAAAATTCGGAGAACACCCGGTCTTTGTAGTCGGCTGCAAAGTTGACGTGCTCGATCTCGATGCCCAGCACATCGGCCACGGCCGCAGCATCAACGAAATCGATGTTGGAGGAGCAGTACTCGCTGTCATCGTCGTCTTCCCAGTTTTTCATGAAGATACCGACGACCTCATACCCTTGCTGTTTGAGCAAGTAGGCGCTGACGGCTGAATCGACACCGCCGGACAAACCGACGACCACGCGAGGGAGTTTTGACATGTGCCAATTATCCTGCGGTCGCATCCTGCATCTGCAATGGCCGTAAATTTATAATCCTCCGAGTTGAATTCATTCGATGGACAAACCCTGCACTTGGTGCTCCAACTTTCGAACCGTCCTGGGTGACATCGCCCAAGGGTTGTTTCTTGTCACACACAGTGGTTTGGCCATGGTGGGTTTGGCTGTGGCCGCCTTTGTGCTGGCTTTGTGGGTCAGGCCGGACTGGCTTCAGGCCTCGGAGGAAAAGCTCTTCACGTGGTTGCGTGAGCGGCAAGTGCTCGTGTCCTGGTTGCCTGAAAATGCTGCTGAACGTGCCACCGCGCTGAACGTGCGGGACCTGCCCGCCAACCAAGCTTCCGTGGCCACTTGGCTGGCTCGTAAATACAGGGTGGCCCCTGAGCCCGTGGCGGCGTTGGTGCAGGAGGCTCATGTGCTCTCCAAAAAATACAAACTCAGGCCTAACCTGATCCTGGCGGTCATGGCCATCGAATCGAACTTTCATCCTTACATTCAGAGCCAGGCTGGTGCGCAGGGTTTGATGCAGGTGATGACGGGTATCCACACTAAACGTTACCAAGCCTATGGCGGTAATTTGACCGCGTTCGATCCCATTACCAACATGCGTGTCGGTGTGGCCGTTTTGTCCGATGCGATCAAGCTCAAAGGTGGCTCGCTTGACGATGGCTTGAAGTTCTACCTGGGCGGTGATGCGGTGTTTGAGGATGGTGGCTATGTGGCCAAGGTGCGCACCGAGGAGGCGAGGCTGGACCAGGTGGCTTCAGGTCTGAATGTTCCGATTCAGTGAGTGTTTGCCTGAGGGATCAGCTCAGGCGACTGAAAAACACCGCGCTCATGAGCAGGCCGGTGCCGATCACCAGCTTGCGCACCCCCTGTGTTGGCAGACGCTTGGCCAAGCGTGCGCCGGACCAGCCGCCAGCGGTGGCCAGCAACATCATCCACAGGGCTTGATCCCAGACGATGGCACCGGCCCAGGCAAACGCAGCGACCGACAGCCAAGACAGCACAAAAGAGTTGAGGTTTTTCAGCGCGTTGACCGTGTTCAGCCGGGACTCGCCGGTCAGGGTGTACAGCGCCATGAGCAAGATGCCCAGACCCCCATTGAAGTAGCCGCCGTAAATGGACACGGCCAGCAAGCCCGGCAGCCGCCAGGTTGCAGCGGACCCTTGGCCTGCGCTGCGTGCGGCGATGCGCGGGCCCAGTGCAAACAGCGCGGTGGCCAGCAGCAGCAACCAAGGCACCAGACCTGAAAACACGGTGGCCGGGGTCACCATCAGCAAGCCTGCCCCGATGAGACCGCCCACAGCGGCCACCAGGACCTCGCGTTGCAGCGCCGCACCTGGGATGGCCCGGAGTTCATCCTTGAAGCCCAAGGTGCTGCCCAGATAGCCCGGACTCACCGCCGCAGCGCTGGTGGCGTTGGCCGCCAGAGGCGGCACCCCGGCAAAGACCAAGGCCGGAAAGGTCAGGAAACTGCCGCCACCGGCGATGGCGTTGAGCACGCCCGCGCCAAAGGCAGCCAGGCCTGTGACAAGCCAGACGGTGTCGATCATGGGGCTGTGCCTGCCAGTGGTGGCAGGGCCGCCACGGCCGCGTCGGTGTAAATCATCTCCAGCGGATAGCGTTGGCCGGCCAGGTGGTCTTCAATGCAGCGCAAGACCAGGGGGCTGCGGTGGCGGTCTGCACTGGCGCGCACTTCGTCCAGCGTCATCCAGACGGTGCGCACAATGCCCTCGTCCAGGCTGCGGCCGGCTTGTTGCTCACCGATCTCCCCGCAAAAAGCCAGGCGCAAATAGGTGATGTCTTCTTGGGTGGCGGGTCGCTGAAAGCGCGACAGATAAACGCCCACCAAGGCGGTGGGTTGGAAGGTGTGGGCGGTTTCCTCCAGCGCTTCGCGGGCACAGCCCTCGGCGGGGGACTCAAAGGGGTCCAGGTGACCGGCCGGGTTGTTCAGGCGCAAGCCCTCCCGTGTCAGTTCTTCAACCAAAAGGTAGCGCCCCTCTTTTTCGATGATGGCGGCAACGGTGACATTGGGTTTCCAGCGTGTATCCATGCAGGAATTATCACCAATTGGGCAAGCTGGCATGTCCATTGCGTGTCTTGATGCCGGTGTCCGGTCCTTGTTGCGCATTGCAACAGTCTGAGATCGGCTTCATTCATAATGAGATGAAACAAGTCGTAGCAAATGCCCGTCATTGGCGGTGAACAGCGTTGAATTTCAAACTACAGGAGACAAACCATGCGCATAGGCGTGCCACGAGAAATATTTCCCGGTGAAAAACGGGTGGCCACCGTCCCCGATGTGGTGACCAAACTGGTCAAGCTCGGTTTTGAGGTGGTGGTCGAGCATGGTG
>JBEEJQ010000046.1:0-16884 GCA_041169105.1 Pseudomonadota bacterium
TTGCTCATCTACACCGCCTTGCTTTGGGGCTTCGGGCTGTATGGCGGTTACCGGCTGGCCTACCAGGGCCTGCCCCCGTGGTCTGCACGCCCGGGCGTGGACACCTTCTGGATGACCAGCACCGCGGCCTTGGCCATCGTCTCTGTCTTGTTTGCCGCCTTGCTCTGGCGAGCCTCCCGAGTGCCCCCAAAGTCTTGAGCTGCGGCACAGGACTGGTGCTGAGAGCAGCGTCCATTTCAGTCACCTGAGCGGCCTTTGCACCAGATAAATTGGGTTATGGTCAGAGCTTTCCAACCGACCACTCCAAAGCCCATGATCCTCGAAATCGCCGACATCCGCATCCAGCCCGGTCAACAAGCCGCCTTTCAAAAAGCCATTGAGCACGGCCTGAGCACGGTGGCCAGCCAGGCCAAAGGCTTTCGCGGTGCCAAGGTCAATCACGGCATCGAAAACCCCGAGCGTTACGTGCTGCAAATTTTCTGGGACACGCTTGAGGACCACACGGTGGGCTTTCGCGAATCCGATCTGTTCACCCAGTGGCGCGCCATCGTGGGCCCGTTCTTCGCAGCGCCCCCACAGGTCGAACACTTCAATTTGACCTACACCTCTGCCTGAAAACCCGCCTGGCGCGTCACTGCGCCTCGTGCCCAGCCACCAATCGGGCCAGCAGATCCACAAATTGCTTTTGCTCGTCTGCATTCAGCGGGGCCAGTATTTGTGTCTGCACGTCGGCCACGGCCGTCTGCATGCTGGCCAAGGCCTGCAAGCCTTCGGGCGTGACCACCAGCAGTTTGCGGCGGCGGTCCGTCGCATGGGCTTGCCGGGTCAGCCAGCCTTTGGCCTCCAGACGCCCGATCACCGAGCCCGATGTGGCCGGATCGAAAGCCACCCGCTTGGCCAGGGTGACTTGGTCCATGTCGGGGGTGTCGCTCAAGGCGTTGAGGATGGCAAACTGGACCGGCGTGATGTCAGATGCCGCCAGACGGTCGGCAAAAATGGACACCGCAATTTGCTGCGCACGCCGAATCAGGTGCCCTGGCGCGGTGGCCACATCGAAACGCTTGCTCATGCCTCAAAGCTCCGGTATTCAAGGGTTTTCACTGGCCGGAACTGCGATCCCGGCCCCCTATAGTAAGCCCACTTACGATGATTTCCCGCATCTACACTCCACCCCTTTAATGAAAGCCGTTCATGAGTTTTGTTTTTGAGCCCATGCCTGTGGTCAGCCTGCCCGTGGTGGGCCAGACCGAGCGATTTCCGGTTCACCGCGTTTACTGCGTGGGCCGCAACTACGAAGAGCACGCCAAAGAAATGGGCTTCACTGGGCGCGAACCGCCCTTTTTCTTCCTCAAGCCCGCCGACAGCCTGGTGGTGGTCGATGCAGGCCAAACCGGCCGCATGCCCTACCCCAGCCTGACGCAAAACCTGCACCACGAAATCGAACTGGTGGTCGCCATCGGTGTGGGCGGGCGCAACATCCAAGCGGCCGATGCCGCGAAGCACATCTATGGCTACGCCGTGGGCTTGGACATGACACGCCGCGACCTGCAAAACGAGATGAAAAAGCAAGGCCGCCCCTGGTGCATCGGCAAAGCGTTTGACCTGTCAGGCCCGATTGGCCCGATCACACCTGCCGCCCAAGCAGGGGATGTGAACCGCGCTGAAATCAGCCTGCAAGTCAACGGTGCAGACCGCCAGCGCAGCAGCGTGGACAAATTGATCTGGAACGTGGCCGAAACCATTGAACACCTGTCCGCCGCCTGGGAACTGCAAGCGGGCGACCTGATCTTCACCGGCACCCCCGAAGGGGTTGCCGCCGTCGTCAAGGGGGATCGCCTGGTGGGCCAGGTGGCAGGCCTGGGCAGTTTGACCATCGATATTCAATGATGCAAAAAAGTGCAAGATATTTGGGGAAATTGGTAATTACCCGCATAAATACTCAAAACACTTGCAACATAATTCACATCAATCTCTGTTGAGCCTCGCCCAACTGGGTAAATACCAATTAACCGACCGATCGGTTGGTTTTAAGATCAAATTCGAGACAAACTTTGAAGGAGCTCATGGCATGAAACAACTGTTGAAACAAACCGCCCTCGCCGCTGGCTTGCTGGCCACTGGCTTGGGTGTGCAAGCCCAAACCGTGACCCTGAAAGTCCACCACTTTCTGGGCCCACAGTCCATTCAGCACACCACCATGCTGGGTGACTGGTGCAAAGCCATTGCACGCGACTCCAAAGACCGCCTGAAGTGCGACATCTTCCCAGCCATGCAACTGGGCGGCACACCGGTGCAGTTGTACGAACAAGTTCGCGATGGCGTGGTCGATGTGGCTTGGACCTTGCAAGCCTACACGCCCAAACTGGCCAAGCTGGAAGTGTTCGAGCTGCCCTTCATGATGACCAATGCCGAAGCCACCAGCCGTGCGGCCTGGGACTTCGGTCAGAAATACGCGCAAGACGACTTCAAAGACGTGAAGATGCTGGCCATCCACGTGCACGGCCCAGGCAACATCTACTCCAAGAGCAAAGCGGTGCAAACCATGGCCGACCTCAAGGGCATGAAGGTCCGTGCCCCCACGCGTCAGGTCAACAAAATGGTCGCCATGATGGGTGCAACCCCAGTGGCCATGCCCGTGCCCCAAGTGCCGGAAGCCCTGTCCAAAGGCGTGATCGACGGTGCCGTGATTCCTTATGAAGTGGCCCCCGGTCTGAAGGTCAACGAGTTGACCAACTTCACCGCTGAAACCGACCGCACCTACAACGCGCTGTACACCACCGTGTTCGTGCTGCCCATGAACAAGGCCAAGTACGAGTCTTTGCCTGCCGATTTGAAGGCGGTCATCGACAAGAACTCCGGCCGCGAGTTGTCGGCTTTCATGGGTAAAACCCAAGCCGGTCAAGACGTGCCCAGCAAGAAAGTGTTTGAAGCTTCTGCCAACCAGAAGATCAGCATCATCCCCAAGACCGAATTGGAAAAGTGGAAGAAAGCCACTGACCAGCTGGACGATGCTTGGGTGGCCGAGATGACCGGCAAAGGCATGGACGGTAAAGGCATGCTGCAAAGCGCGACCGACCTGATCAAGCAATACACCAAGTAAGTCTGGTACAAACCACCTGAGCAATGGCTGATGGCAGCTTGCTCAGGTTTTTTTATGGCCGGAAGCCTCGTCCCTGAAAATACCCGCCACGCCCATCCCCACCTCCATTCCTACACTTCTCCACGGCCAACACCATGATGTTTTCAAACTCTCTGGAGCGGATTGCCCGGCTCTGCAGCATATTGGGAGGGCTGGTCATGACCGGCCTGATGCTGATGACCTGTTACAGCCTGATCGGGCGCAACGTCTTTGACACCGCACTGATCGGCGACTTTGAGCTGACCGGCGTGGGCGCAGGCGCAGCCATTGCCTTGTTCATGCCACTTTGCCAATTCAAGCGAGAGAACATCATTGTGGATTTCTTCACGGCCAAATGCAGTGAGGCCTTCAACGCCAAGCTCGACCGCTTGGGTGCCTTGTTCATGGCGGTCATCTTTGCCCTGCTGGCATGGCGCTGCGGCGCGGCGGCCATCAATGCCAAAGAGACCATGGGTGCCTCCATGCTGCTGGGCTTCCCGGACTGGATCGTGTTCACCAGCATGTGCATTCCTTTTGCCATCACCGCTTTCATCGCGGCGATGCAAGCCCTCTCCAAATCTGACAACAACGACAAGGCCTCGTCATGACCCCGATCACTTTGGCTCTGCTGATTTTCGGCATCATGCTGCTGCTCATGGTGATCCGCGTGCCCATCGCTGGGGCCATGTTCCTGGCCGGTGCGGCCGGGTTCATTCTGCAAACCGGCGTATCGCCATTCCTGAACTTCCTGAACAACCTGGCCTTTGCGCGCCTGGCCAACTATGACTTGTCGGTGATTCCCCTGTTCATTTTGATGGGGCACTTTGCGACGCAAGGCGGCATCAGCAAGGCCTTGTTCCAATTTGCTGCTGCCGTGATGGGTCGCTTCAAGGGCGGTCTGGCCATGGGTGCCGTGCTCGCTTGCGGTGCTTTCGGTGCGATCTGCGGCTCGTCCGTGGCCACGGCTGCCACCATCACAGGCGTGGCCTTGCCCGAGATGAAGCGCCATGGTTATTCCGGTCGTCTGGCCACCGGCACACTCGCTGCTGGCGGTACTTTGGGCATCCTGATCCCCCCCTCGGTGCCGCTGGTGATCTACGCCATCCTGACCGAGCAAAACATCGCCAAGCTGTTTGCAGCAGCCATGATGCCCGGCATCATCGCCATGGTCGGCTACATGATCGCCATCGCCATCTATGTGCGCGTGGTGCCCGGCCAAGCCCCTGACACCGAAGAAGTCGAAAAGCTGACCTTCGAATCGCTCAAAGGCATCTTGCCGATTGCCACCATCTTCGTCATCGTGTTTGGCGGCATCTATGCAGGCTTCTTCACCCCCACCGAAGGTGCAGCTGTCGGCGCGTCGTCCACCTTTGTGGCGGCCTTGCTCAAGCGCGAGCTGACCTGGAGCAAATTCTTGCAATGCTTCCATGCCACCGCCATCAGCTCCGCCATGATCTTCATGATCTTCATGGGCGCTGACGTGATGAATGCCGCACTGGCTCGCACCCAAGTGCCCGGCCAACTGGCCGAATTGGTGGTCTCCATGAACCTGGCCCCGCTGATGGTGGTCTCAGGCATCTTGCTGCTGTACGTGGTGTTGGGCGCCGTGATGGACGAGCTGTCCATGCTGCTGCTGACGATTCCGATCTTCTTCCCCATCATCATGAAGCTCAACTTCGGCATGACGCCCGAATACACCGCCATCTGGTTCGGCATCATGGTGTTGATGACCGTTGGCTTTGGCATGCTGGCACCGCCCGTGGGGCTGAACGTGTACGTGGTCAACGGCATGGCCAAAGATGTGCCGCTGAGCGAAAGCTACAAAGGCATCATGCCTTTCCTGATCAGCGACACCATCCGCACCTTGCTGCTGCTGTTCTTCCCCGGCATCTCGCTGTTCCTGATCCAGTACCTGACCTGATCGAACACAGACCACAACAAAAGCCTCCACGGTCCAAAACCCTGGGGGCTTTTTGTTGCGGGGAAATGGTTAGACTCTGACCGAGCCCACACACTTGAAACCCCATGATGTTTGATCGCACCATTCGACACTGCCGACAATGCGGCGCCCCCGTTGCACGGCGCTTGCCCGATGACGGCGACACCCGTGAACGTGCGATTTGCACCGTCTGCAACACGGTTCACTACGAGAACCCGCTGAATGTGGTCGGCACTGTCCCATGGCTGGGCGACAAGGTCTTGCTGTGCAAGCGCAACATCGAGCCCCGCAAAGGCAAGTGGACCCTGCCCGCAGGCTTCATGGAACTGGGCGAATCCACCTCACAAGGCGCAGCACGCGAAACCACCGAAGAAGCCGGTGCCCAATTCATCATGGAAGACCTGTTCACCGTGATGAGCGTGCCCCGTGTCGGACAAGTCCACCTGTATTACCGCGCACGGCTGACCAGCGACCAGTTCGACCCCGGGCACGAAACCATGGAGGCCCAACTGTTCACCGAAGCCGACATTCCGTGGGACGAATTGGCCTTCCGAACCGTGCGCGAAACCCTTGAGCATTACTTCGCCGATCGCCAGCGTGGTGAATTTGGCACACATGCTTTTGATATCGATTAAAAAATCCGTTCAAACGCCAGATTTTCGTCACACGGCTTGGATAATGAAGCCGTCCACGTTCCTATTTTTGACATTGAAAAGGCTTCGCATGATCAAGTCCCTCTCCGCCCTTCTGACCAGCTTGTTGGCCGCGGTCGCTATGGCCCAAACCGCAGCCCCGGCCCCAGCCCCCGCTGCTGCACCCGCCATCGTGCCCGCCGTGACCCCGGCACCGGCAGCTGCCCCGGCCGCAGCGCCAGCGGCCAAAGCTGAAGCCCCCGCCAAGAAAAAGCACGCCAAGAAGGCTGACAAAAAAGCCGAAAAGAAAGCCGCCAAGAAGGCGAAAAAGAGCAAAAAGAAAAACAAGAAGTGATCGCTTGAAGCATCACAAACGAGCCATGCGCATGCCGCGCAGGCTCAACAAGAAGGCCACCGCAAGGTGGCCTTCTTCATGGCTCAACGACTCAAGCCTCACACATCAATCGCCGCAGCCGACCCCGCCAGTTTGCGCAGCTCGAACTTCTGGATCTTGCCCGTGCTGGTTTTGGGCAATTCGCCAAACACCACGGCACGCGGCACCTTGAAGCCCGCCAAGTGCAGCTTGCAATGCGCCACGATGTCTTCGGGCGTGACTTGTGCATCCGCCTTCAGTTCCACAAAGGCACAAGGCGTCTCACCCCAACGCGCATCAGGCTTAGCGACCACGGCTGCGGCCAGCACGGCGGGATGACGGTACAGCACGTCTTCCACCTCAATCGACGAAATGTTCTCTCCACCTGAGATGATGATGTCCTTGCTGCGGTCCTTGATCTTGATGTAGCCGTCGGGGTACTGCACCGCCAGGTCACCGCTGTGGAACCAGCCGCCCGCAAAGGCTTCCTGTGTGGCCTTGGGGTTCTTGAGGTAGCCCTTCATGGCGATGTTGCCTCTGAACATGATCTCGCCCATGGTCTCGCCGTCTTGCGGCACGGGCTGCAGGGTCTCAGGGTCGAGCACGCGCACATCGCGCTCCAGGTGATAACGCACACCCTGGCGAGCATTCAGCCGAGCGCGTTCACCAATGTCCAGCGCATCCCACTCAGGGTGTTTGGGGCACACGGTGGCGGGGCCGTAGACTTCGGTCAGGCCATACACATGGGTCAAGTCAAAGCCCATGGCTTCCATGCCCTCAATCATGGAAGCGGGTGGCGCAGCACCCGCCACCATGGCCTTGACGCCAGCGGGCACACCCACCTTCATCTCGGCCGGTGAATTGACCAACAAGCCATGAACAATAGGTGCCCCGCAGTAATGCGTGACGCCATGGTCGCGGATGGCATCAAAAATCGCTTGTGCATCCACGCGGCGCAAACACACATTGACGGCAGCACGCGCTGCCACCGTCCACGGAAAACACCAGCCATTGCAGTGGAACATCGGCAAAGTCCACAAATAGGCCGCATGCTTGGGCATGTCCCATTCCAAGATGTTGGAGATCGCATTCGTCGCCGCGCCTCGGTGGTGGTAAACCACGCCCTTGGGGTTGCCGGTGGTGCCGCTGGTGTAGTTCAACGCAATCGCGTCCCACTCGTCGGCAGGCAGGCTCCAGGCATACGCCACATCCCCGCTGGCCACAAACGCTTCATACGTCGTTGATCCGAGCTTTTCACTGGCCCCGGTGTAGAGCGCATCTTCCACATCAATCACCAACAAGGGGGTCTTGGCGCTGCGCAGCGCCAGCGCTTTTTTCATGGTGCCCGAAAACTCGGGGTCCACGATCACGGCTTTGGCCTCCCCATGGTCCAGCATGAAAGCGATGGTTTCCGGGTCCAAACGGGTGTTCAAGGCATTGAGCACGGCCCCCGCCATCGGGATGCCAAAGTGCGCTTCCACCATGGGCGGCGTGTTGGGCAGCATCACCGCCACCGTGTCGTTCTTGCCAATGCCTGCTTGCGACAGCGCGCTGGCCAGCTGGCGGCTGCGGCGGTAGGTGGTGGCCCAGTCCTGGCGCAAATCGCCATGCACGATGGCCAAGCGCGTGGGGTACACCTCGGCCGTGCGTTCGATGAAGCTCAGGGGCGACATGGGCGCATGGTTGGCGGGGGTCTGGGGCAAATCCTGGTCGTAAATCGAGATCATGGCAATTCCTGTGGCGGTCAACAGTCCGATTGAACCCAGTTTGCCTGACCCGGGACTGAAACCGAATCAGGTCCATCCCGGGGACGCCCCTGGATCAGCGAAAATAGACGCTTATGGCCATCCCCCAGTCTTTCATCCAGGAGTTGCTGTCCCGCGTCGACGTGGTCGAGGTCGTGGGCAAATACGTGCAGCTCAAGAAAGGCGGCGCCAACTTCATGGGCCTGTGCCCCTTCCACGGCGAAAAATCCCCCAGCTTCAGCGTCAGCCCCACCAAACAGTTTTTCCATTGCTTTGGCTGTGGCAAGAACGGCAATGCCATCGGCTTCCTGATGGAACACGCGGGCATGACCTTCATCGAAGCGGTGAAAGACCTGGCCCAACAAACCGGCATGGTGGTGCCCGAAGAACAACAATCCCCCGAAGACCGCGCCAAAGCGGCTGCGCAAAAGGCCAAGCAAGACAGCCTGAGCGACGTGCTCGAAAAAGCCGGACAAGCCTACCGCGATCAACTCAAGATCACGCCCCGCGCGGTGGAGTATCTGAAAGGCCGGGGGCTGTCCGGGCAAATCGCCAAGCGCTTTGGCCTGGGCTACGCGCCCGAAGGCTGGCGATCCTTGGCCAGCATCTTCCCCAAGTACGACGACCCGCTCTTGGCCGAGTCGGGCCTGGTCATCGTGAACGAAGAAGACGAGAAACGCTACGACCGCTTTCGCGACCGCATCATGTTCCCGATCCGCAACATCAAAGGCGAGTGCATCGGCTTTGGCGGGCGCGTGATTGGCAGCGGCACACCCAAATACCTCAACTCGCCCGAAACACCGGTCTTTCACAAAGGCCGGGAGCTGTACGGCCTGTACGAAGCCCGCGAAGCCCTGCACAGCGCAGGCTATGTGCTGGTGACCGAAGGCTATATGGACGTGGTAGCGCTGGCCCAGCTGGGCTTTGCCAACGCCGTGGCCACGCTGGGCACGGCCTGCACCCCCGACCATGTGCAAAAGCTGTTCCGGTTCACCGACGCGGTGGTCTTCAGCTTTGACGGCGATGGCGCAGGCCGCCGCGCCGCCCGCAAAGCGCTCGACGGTGCCCTGCCCTATGCCACCGATGTGCGCAGCATCAAGTTTTTGTTCTTGCCCGCCGAACACGACCCCGACAGCTATGTGCGCGAGTTTGGCCAGGACGCTTTTGCCGAGCAGATCAAGCAAGCAATGCCGCTGTCGCGCTTTTTGATCGAAGCGGCCAGCGCCGACTGCGACCTTCAAACCGCAGAAGGCCGCGCACGTCTGTCCAGCCAGGCTCGCCCGCTGTGGCAACTGCTGCCTGACGGGGCGCTCAAGCAGCAACTGTTGTCAGAGCTGGCACAACTGATCCAGCTGGAAACCGCAGGGCTCGAAAAACTCTGGGGCCAACAAGCCGCCACCGACCAGCGCTTTGCACCTGCCGCTCGCCCTGCAGCAGCGCCCACAGCCGTGTCGGCCAACGCCGCGTTCAGCCAAGCGGCCAGCGCTGGGCACGACGACTACCCGCACTTCGAGCCGCACTACGGCGAGCCGCCTGCTTGGTCGGGTGCGAACACCTTTGCCCCCTCGAACGGCAGCAGCTGGAAAAGCAAGAACCCCAACTGGACACCCGGCTTCAAAGGCAACAGCCGTTTCAAACGCGAGCAGCCCCCGCCTTACACGGGCCCACGCACCATTCCCGCCAGCCGGGCCGATCACGCGGCACGCCTGCTGCTGGGCAATATGGCGCTGTGGGAAACGCTGGCCGGCGAAGACCACGCCATGCTGTGCGCTCTGCCCGAGCCGCACGGCCCCCTGTTCGCTTGGCTCGAATCTCAGTTCCACGAACACGGCGCACTGGGCTGGTCTGCGCTGCAAAGCGAGATGCAAGCCCAGGCCTTTGCCGATGACGCCAAGCGCTGGATGGCCCAGGACAATCTGGGCACCACACCCGGCCAAGAAGACGCCACCCCGCCCGAGCCACATGAAGCCCGGCAAGAGCTGCGCAGGCTGCTCAACATGATGTTGATCGACCGCTTGAAGCAGCTCGAAACCGAAGCCCTGACGCAGGCCAGCACGGGCCAAGACCCCGAAGCCCAGCAACGCTGGCGCAGCCTGCACGAGCGCCGCAAAGAACTCATGGCCGCAGCGGCCATCACCACCGTTCAGTGAAGATTTTTCAAGGCTTCCTGCGTCGGAAGCGAAGCACAAAAGCGGGTTTTACTTGCCGACCAACTGATTGAGCTTGTCGGCCTCAAAACTTTCGTGTGTCGCGGCGTCGCGTGGCAAGTGCACTTGCTGGTGCGCGCACAGCTGCTCCAGCGCTTTCCAGATCATGGCGATCTGGTGTTCCTGGCCGGCGGCATTGTCGATCAGGCCGCGCATGGCCTGGCTCAGCGGGTCGTCGTCCTGGGTGATGCCATAGGCATTGAACTTGGGTTGCGCCCCCGACACATCGGCACTCTCGCCCGTCTTGGACGGAATGATCCGGGCCGGAATGCCCACCGCCGTGGCGCCGGCAGGCACGGGCTTGATGACCACCGCGTTGCTGCCAATCTTGGCCCCGTCGCCGACTTCAAAGCCGCCCAGCACCTTGGCACCCGCGCTCACCACCACGTTCTTGCCGAGCGTGGGATGGCGTTTGGCGCCTTTGTAGAGCGATGTTCCGCCCAAGGTCACGCCTTGGTAGATGGTGCAGCCGTCGCCGATTTCAGCGGTCTCTCCGACCACCACGCCCATGGCGTGGTCAAAAAACACCTGCTCACCGATCTTGGCACCGGGGTGAATCTCAATGCCGGTAAGCCCGCGCGAGATGTGCGAGATGAAGCGCCCCAACCACTTGAAGCCATGGTTCCAGCACCAATGCGCCCGGCGGTGCAGCACCAAAGCGTGCAAGCCCGGGTAGCAGGTCAAGACTTCCCAGGCGGTACGGGCCGCAGGGTCACGGTCAAGAATGCACTGGATGTCGGAGCGAAGGCGTGAAAACATGCTGGTAGTCTATCGCTTGCTTTGTGCCGTCTGAATCATCGCCTTGGCCACCCCTCGCAGGATGTGGATTTCCTCAGGGCTCAAGTCGGCCCGGTTGAACAGTTGGTTCAAGCGCGGCATGAGTTTCTTGGGCGCAGCCGGGTCCAGAAAACCGATGTCGGCGAGCGCCTGCTCCCAATGACCCAACATGCCCGCCACCTGCTGGGCATCGGCCTTGTCTGCCGGGGCGATCACGTCCTGCACCGGAAAGCCGCCCAAGGCCTCGCGCCAGTCGTAGGCGATCACCTGGATGGCCGAGCCCAAATTGAGCGAGCCAAATTTCGGATTCGTCGGAATCGACAGCGCCACATGGCAGCGGTAAACGTCTTCGTTTTTCATGCCAAAACGCTCGGAGCCAAACAAAAAGGCCACGCTCTGCTCGGTTGCGCCGGGCTGGGTCAGCTCGGCAAAGTGCTCTCGCGGCGAACGGGTCGGCGGGCCAAAGTCGCGCGGGGTCATGGCCGTAGCGCACAGGTGGGTCACGCCGTCCAGGGCCTCGTCCAGCGTCTCCACCACGCGGGCTTTGTCCAGCACATCGTTGGCCCCGCTGGCGCGCTGAATGGTTTCTTCTTTGCGCAGGACATTGGCCCAGCGGGGTTTGACCAAGACCAGCTCGTCAAAGCCCATGACCTTCATGGCCCGGGCGGCTGCGCCCACATTGCCGGCATGGCTGGTTTCTATCAGGATGAATCGCGTTTTCATGCCCCGATTGTCCATGCAAGACCTGGCCAGAACGGCCCAAATGGCCCAGTCCGGCACAAAAGTGCGCCACAAGGACCAATTTCATGGGAAAATCGAGGCTTCGCCAAAGTGATCGTGCCTTGGTCTGTCCAGTTCTTCACACAATTTATGTCGTCCAATCTCCACCCCATGCTCAACGTGGCCATCAAGGCTGCGCGCGCCGCTGGCGCCATCATCAACCGCGCCGCGCTCGACGTTGAGGCCGTTCGCATCTCGCAAAAGCAAGTCAACGACTTCGTCACCGAGATCGACCATGCGAGTGAAAAAGTCATCATCGACACCCTGCTGACCGCCTACCCTGACCACGGCATCCTGGCCGAAGAATCGGGCAGCACGCACGGCAACCCACTCGCTGACCACATCTGGATCATCGACCCCCTGGACGGCACGACCAACTTCATCCACGGCTTCCCTGTTTATTGCGTGAGCATTGCCCTGCAAGTGCGCGGCAAGATCGAGCAAGCCGTCATTTACGACCCCACCCGCAACGACCTGTTCACTGCCACCAAAGGCCGTGGCGCGTTCATGAACGACCGCCGCCTGCGCGTGAGCAAGCGCATCCGCCTGCAGGAATGCATCATTTCCACGGGCTTCCCCTTCCGCAAGGGCGACAACTTCAACCAATACCTGCGCATGATGGGCGACGTGATGCAACGCACTGCCGGTCTGCGCCGCCCCGGTTCTGCCGCGCTGGACCTGGCCTATGTGGCCGCAGGCTTCACCGATGGTTTCTTTGAAACAGGGCTCTCGCCCTGGGACGTGGCTGCAGGATCGCTGCTGGTCACCGAAGCCGGCGGCCTGATTGGCAACTTCACCGGCGAGTCTGACTTTTTGGAACAAAAAGAATGCCTGGCCGGTGCGCCGCGCATTTATGGCCAGCTGGTCAGCATCTTGGACAAGTTCAGCAAATTTGCCAGCGCAGGCGACAAAGCCGCCGTGCGCACAGCGGTCGAAACACTGAGCCGCGAACGCACCTCGGACAGCCATGACCCGGAAGCCGAAGCCACGGACGCAGCGGCTGATGGCAGCGAACCCAAAGACGCCCCGTTCTAAGCCATGAGCGCGCTCGACCTGAGTGCCCACACCCCCATGATGGCCCAGTACCTGGGCATCAAGGCGGAGTTTCCTGACACGCTGGTGTTCTACCGCATGGGCGACTTTTACGAGTTGTTCTTTGCCGACGCCGAAAAAGCCGCCAGCCTGCTCGACATCACCCTCACGCGCCGTGGCCAATCGGCTGGGCAGCCTGTGGTCATGGCGGGCGTGCCCTTTCATTCGGTCGAGACTTATCTGGCACGCCTCATCAAGCTGGGTGAATCGGTCGCCATTTGCGAGCAAGTGGGCGATGTGGCCACGTCCAAAGGCCCGGTGGAGCGCAAAGTGGTGCGCGTGGTCACCCCCGGCACCCTGACCGACACCGAGCTCTTGCCCGACAAGAGCGAAGCCATTTTGCTGGCCGTGCACCAGGCGGGTAAAAACCGCTGCGGCATGGCGTGGCTGAGCGTCACCCAAGGCGTGGTGCACCTGGCCGAATGCGCACAAGACGAGTTGGCCGACTGGATCGACCGCATCAGCCCCAGCGAATTGCTGGCCAGCGCGGGCATGACGCCCACGTTTGAGCAAAAACTGCGCGCCCTCAAAACCACCGGGCGCGGCAGCTGGGCGCTGGCCCTGCGTCCCGATTTTCAGTTTGACGCAGGACTGGGCCAGCGCAAGCTGCTGGAGCAGTTGCAAGCCGCGTCGCTGGCCGCCTGGAGCGCCGACACCCTGAGCGACGCCCAAGCCGCCGCTGCGGCGCTGCTCACTTACGCTGAACACACCCAAGGCCGCAGCCTGCCGCATGTGCAGCGGGTGCAGGTGCAACGCTCGGACGCGCTGATCGACCTGCCCGCCAGCACCCGCCGCAACCTGGAGTTGACCCAAACACTGCGCGGCGAAGACTCTCCCACCTTGTTTTCGCTGCTCGACACCTGCATGACGGGCATGGGCAGCCGCTTGCTCAAAAGCTGGTTGCTGAGCCCACCGCGTGACCGCCAAGCCGCCCATGACCGCCTGCAAGCCCAGGCTGTCTTGCGTGGCGAGAGCGGTGCAGGTGTGTGGAGCAGCTTGCGCGAACAGCTCAAAGGCGCAAGCGATGTGGAGCGCATCACCGCCCGCACCGCGCTGCGCCAGGTGCGCCCGCGCGAGCTGGTGGCCCTGCGCCACGCGCTGGCGCGTGCGGCGTCGCTCTCACAGCAACTGCAAGCGCTTAGCCCCGAGCCCGGCACCTTGCTGGCCGGCATGGCCCGTTGGCTCACACCACCGGCCAACTGCGCCGAGCTGCTGCAAATGGCCTTGCTCGAAGAGCCCGCCACTTTGGTGCGTGACGGTGGCGTGATCGCCGACGGCCTGGACGCCGAGCTGGACGAGCTGCGCGGCATCCAGACCAACTGCGATGCGTTTTTGCTCGACCTGGAAATCCGCGAAAAAGAGCGCACCGGCATTGCCAACCTGCGCGTGCAGTTCAACAAGGTGCACGGCTTTTACATCGAGGTCACGCAAGGGCAACTCGACAAAGTGCCTGACGACTACCGCCGCCGCCAGACCTTGAAAAATGCCGAGCGCTTCATCACGCCCGAGCTCAAAACCTTTGAAGACAAAGCCCTGTCGGCACAAGAGCGCGCATTGGCCCGCGAGAAGTGGCTGTATGAAGGCCTGCTCGACCAGCTGCAGCCCTATGTGCCTGCGCTCACCGCTTTGGCGCAGGCCATGGCCTCGCTCGACGTGCTGTGCGCTTTGACGGAACGGTCTTTGACACTCAATTGGTGCGCCCCCGAGTTCAGCAAAGAGCCTTGCATCGAGATTCGCCAAGGTCGCCACCCAGTCGTCGAAGCCCGCCTGGCCGAGCTGTCGGGTGCCAGCTTCATCGCCAACGACACGGTCTTGGGCTCGCGTCAGCGTTTGCAAATCATCACTGGCCCCAACATGGGCGGTAAATCAACCTACATGCGCCAGGTAGCACTGATCGTGCTGCTGGCCAGCATCGGCAGCCATGTGCCCGCCAGCCGCTGCCGACTCGGACCGATTGACGCGATCCACACGCGCATCGGTGCGGCCGACGACCTGGCCAACGCCCAATCGACCTTCATGCTGGAGATGACCGAAGCCGCGCAAATTTTGCACAGCGCCACGCCGCACAGCCTGGTGTTGATGGACGAGATCGGCCGCGGCACATCCACCTTTGACGGCCTGGCTCTGGCCAGCGGCATCGCCACGCACCTGCACAACAAAACACAAGCCTTTGCGCTGTTTGCCACGCACTACTTCGAGCTCACCGAATTCCCGGCCACGCACACCGCCGCCGTCAACATGCATGTCAGCGCGGCCGAGTCCGGCGCATCCATTGTGTTTTTGCACGAGTTGCAACCCGGCCCCGCCAGCAAGAGCTATGGCGTGCAGGTCGCGCGGCTGGCGGGCATGCCTGCCGCCGTGCTCAACCACGCCCGCCATGCGCTGAGCGCGCTCGAGTCGGGCGCGCAAGATGCTCGCGCCCAAGTGGACCTGTTTGCTCCGCCGCCCGAAGCTGAAGCCACAGGCCCCACCGCCGTCGAGGCGGCCCTGGCCCAAATCAACCCCGATGCATTGAGCCCTCGCGAAGCGCTCGATGCCCTGTATGCCTTGCAGCGCCTGCTGCCGAAAAATCAAGAGTGAATTCATGACTTACTGCGTTGCCGTCAAAACCCGCGCCGGTTTGGTTTTCTTGTCCGACTCCCGCACCAACGCGGGCCTGGACCAGATCAGCACCTTCCGCAAAATGATCGTCTATGAAAAAGCGGGCGACCGCTTCATGACGCTTTTGTCCGCAGGCAACCTGAGCATTTCGCAATCGGTGCGCGAAGTGCTGCAAATCGAAAAACTGGTCGAACCCGGTCAGGACGAGCCCCTGACCATCTGGAATGCCAAAAGCATGTTCGACGCCACCCGCGTGCTGGGTGCGGCCGTGCGCCGCGTGTACGAGCGCGACGCGGCAGCCTTGAAAGCCTCGGGCGTGGAGTTCAACGTGTCCATGATCTTTGGCGGCCAGATCGGCGGCGAAGGCATGCGCCTGTTCCAGGTCTATTCGCCCGGCAACTTCATCGAAGCGACCGACGAAACGCCCTACTTCCAGATTGGCGAATCCAAATACGGCAAGCCCGTGCTTGACCGCGTCATCACCCCCGAGACACCGCTCGACGAAGCCGCCAAATGCGCACTGGTGTCGATGGACTCGACTCTCAAGTCCAACCTGTCGGTCGGCTTGCCGCTGGACATGGTGGTCTACAAAGCGGGCAGCCTGCACACCGACCGCATCATGTGCATCGACGAGCACAACCCTTACTTCCAAATGCTGCGCAGCAGCTGGGGCGACAAGCTGCGCCAGATGTTCGACAGCATCGAAGACCCCATGTGGAACGGCGGCGCGACCGACATCCCGCTCATGGTGCCGCCCACCCGCAACGCCTTGCTCAAGAAAATCACCACCCCTGAAGAAAAGCTGATCTGATGGCCGTCCGCATCATCTTCTCGCACGGCAACAGCTTTCCGGCCAGCACCTACAAGGTGATGCTGGACAACCTGCGCCAGCGCGGCTTTGCGGTCGATGCGGTGGAGATGTACGGGCATGACCCGCAATACCCGGTCACCAACAACTGGCCACATCTGGTGCAGCAGTTGGCAGACTTTGCGCGTGAAAAGCAAGGCGATGGCGAGCCCGCTTTTTTGGTCGGCCATTCATTGGGCGGCATCCTGAGCCTGATGTGCGCCGCCCGCCACCCCGAGCTGGCACGGGGCGTGGTGCTGATCGACTCGCCCGTGATTGGCGGCTGGCGTGCCACCACGCTGGGCCTGGCCAAACGCACGCCCTTGATCGGCTCACTCTCGCCTGGGCGCATCAGCCAAAAGCGCCGCAACCACTGGCCCAGTGCCGAAGCGGCGCTGGAGAATTTTCAGCACAAAAAAGCTTTTGCCCGCTGGGACCCGCAAGTGCTGCGCGACTACATCGCGCACGGCACCCACGATGAAAACGGCCAACGTGTGCTGAGCTTTGACCGTGACGTGGAAACAGCGATTTACAACAGCCTGCCGCACAAGCTCGACAGCCTGCTCAAGCGCCACCCGCTCAAATGCCCTGCAGCCTTCATCGGCGGCACGCACTCGGCCGAGATGCGACAAGCCGGCATGGAGCTGACCCAGCAAGTGGTCAAAGGCCGCGTGATGATGCTCGACGGCTCCCACCTGGTGCCGATGGAAAAACCCCTGGCCACAGCGGCAGCGATTGAAGCCACGCTGCGCAATCTGGGCGCTTGATCAAGC
>JBEEJQ010000047.1:0-16815 GCA_041169105.1 Pseudomonadota bacterium
GGCGCTTTGAGGCCTCACGCCAACGTGTGCTGCAGTGGTGGCGTCAGCAGTTTCCGGCACAAGCCGAGCCGGTGCTCGACAATGGCTCGGGCCTGTCGCGCAGCGAACGCAGCAGTGCCGAGGCCCTAACGGCCTTGCTGCAAACAGCCAGCAAAGGACCGCACGCCACAGCGTTTCAAAACTCTTTGTCTCTGGCCGGCGTCGATGGCACCAGCGCCCGCCTGCGCGATCGCAACCCCAACTCCCCGGTGATTGGCCAGGCATGGCTCAAGACCGGCTCTTTGCGCGATGTGGCTTCGGTGGCCGGTTATGTGCAAGGCCAAAGCGGACAGCGCTACGCGGTGGTCGCCATCATCAACCACCCCAACGCCAGCCAGGCCCGCCCCGCGCTGGACCAACTGCTGGAGTGGGCGGTACGAGACGCGAACAACCCTGACAGCCCCCGTCCAGTGGCACAACGCCAGCGACAATAAGCCATGCAACTGATTGACTGGGTCGGCACTGCAGCCGCCATCCTCACCACCGCCAGCTTTGTGCCCCAAGCCTGGCACACCTTCCGCACACGCGACGTGAGCGGCATCTCCTTGGGCATGTACAGCCTGTTCACCGTGGGCGTGGCCCTGTGGTTGGTCTACGGCGTGCTCATGGTCGCCTGGCCCATCATCATCGCCAACACCATCACCACCAGCTTGGCGCTGATGATTTTGCTGATGAAGCTGCGTTACCGCTGAATCGATCTCAGGCGGCCGCCCTTTGCAGGCGGTCGCGCACGCCTTCCCACTCTGGGATGTCTGGCGGCAGTTGCACCCAGATTTGCGAAACGCCACGGGCGTCCAGATCGCGCAGCACGCTGAACAAATCATGCGCGGCTTGCTCGGCGCGGGTGGACTGTTCGCGCCAGACCACGCCAGCGCCTGCGTCAGGCCGCAGAACGGACCACACCCCCAGGTTGTTGGCGTGCGGGCCCAGGGCTTGCAGCTTGGCCTCGATGTCTTGCGCGGCCATCAAACGCACTTTGGCACGGGGTGCGTAATGCGATTCGAGCGTGCCTGAGGCACGCGGCGCAGCTTGGGCCACGGCGTCTTTGCCGAGCACCGGGCGGCCGCAAGCCGCTTCAATTTGCACACGGGTGATGTGTCCGGGGCGAAGCAATATCGGCTCGCCACGGGTGCAGTCGATGATGGTGGACTCGATGCCCACCGGGCATTCGCCACCGTCCAAAATCAGCAAGTCTTGGCCCAGCTCTGATTGGACATGCGCAGCGGTCGTCGGGCTCACGCGGCCAAATCGGTTGGCGCTGGGGGCGGACACGCCGTGCACACCCAAGACAGCACACGCTTGCAAAAGTTGCTGGGCCACCGGGTGCGAGGGGCAGCGCAAACCGATTGAATCTTGGCCCCCGGCTGATGCGGCGGCCACACCAGGCTGACGCGGCAGGATCAAGGTCAAAGGGCCGGGCCAAAACGCATCGATCAAGGCTTGCGCAAAGTCAGGCACCTGAGCGGCAAACACAGGCACTTGCGCGGCGCTGGCCACGTGCACGATCAGCGGATGATCGGCCGGGCGGCCTTTGGCCACAAAGATTTTCGCCACGGCCGCGTCGTCGATGGCGTTGGCGGCCAGGCCATAGACGGTCTCGGTGGGCAAGCCCACCAGCTGGCCGACACGCAAGGCCTGCGCGGCTTGCGCGATGGCGCGATCGTCTGCGGTCAAGATCATTTAAAACGCTTCGATGCCGAGCAAGGCCGCCGCCTGCAAAGCTGTGCTGCGCACCGCCTCGGGCGTAGCCCCGGTGATGTTCAGGTGGCCCATCTTGCGACCAGGACGTGCAGACAGCTTGCCGTACAGGTGCAGGTGGGTGCCGGGCAAGGCCAGCACTTTGGCCCAGTCAGGGCTGCCACCTTCGGGCCACAAGTCACCGAGCAGGTTGAGCATGATGGCGCTCGAATGCTGGCGCGGTTGCGTCAGCGGCAAGCCCGCCAGCGTGCGCACCTGCAGCTCGAATTGCGACTGGTCGCAGGCGTTCATGGTGTAGTGGCCGCTGTTGTGCGGGCGCGGGGCCATCTCGTTGACGACCAGCTGGCCGCCTTCGAGGATGAAAAACTCCACGCACAGCACACCCACGTAGTGGATGCCTTCGGCAATGGCGCGGGTCGCGGCCACGGCTTGTGCAGCGAGGTCTTCAGGCACAGTGCCTTTGTACACGCTGGTCACGGCCAGAATGCCTTCGCGGTGCAGGTTCAGCTGCACCGGAAAATTCACCATCTGCCCATCGGCCCCACGCGCCACGATGACCGAGCACTCGGCTTTGAGGGGCAGCATTTTTTCGAGCACGCAGGGGACGTTTTTGAGCTGGTCCCAGGCCGTCGCCAGCTCAGCCCGGGTCTTGACGCGGATCTGGCCTTTGCCGTCGTAGCCCATGCGGGCGGTCTTCAAAATGCCGGGCAGCAAATCGTCACCCACGACCGCCAGTTGCGCGGGCGTGGCAATCACCGCATGCGGCGCGACGGGCACACCACAGCGCACAAAGTGGGCTTTTTCGGCGGCGCGGTCTTGCGCAATGGCCACGGCATCGGCGCTGGGGGCCACGGGGCGGTGTGCGCCCAGGGTCACCAGCGCAGGCGCGGGCACATTCTCAAATTCGGTGGTGATGGCCGCGCAACGCTGCATCAGCTGGGCCAGGCCCTGCTCGTCCAGATAGTCGGTCTGAATGTGGTGGTGGCTCACCAGCCCGGCCGGGCTGGCCGCATCAGGGTCGAGCACCGCCGTGAAATAGCCCATGGCCTGCGCCGCGTGCACGAACATCCGGCCCAATTGACCGCCGCCCATCACGCCCAAGGTGGCGGGTTGGCCATTCACGACCGAGCCAGGCAAAAGTGCTTTGTGCAAAGGCTTGTTCATGCTGAACCCACCGGGGGCAAGGTCATGGCACGAGCAGCAGCAGTTTGTTCGGCGCGGAAGGCTTCCAGCTTGGCACGCAAGGCCGGGTCGTGGTTGGCCAGCATGGCCACCGCAAACAGGGCCGCATTGGCCGCACCGGCGGCGCCAATGGCAAAGGTGGCCACCGGCACGCCCTTGGGCATTTGCACGATGCTGTGCAGCGAATCCACGCCCGACAGGGCCTTGGTTTGGACCGGCACGCCCAGCACCGGCACCACGGTTTTGGCCGCGATCATGCCGGGCAAATGCGCCGCGCCGCCTGCGCCCGCGATGATGGCCTGGAGGCCACGTGCAGCGGCTGTCTGTGCATAGTCGAACATGTCGTCGGGCATGCGGTGGGCTGAAACGACACGGGCGTCGTGGGGAATGCCAAACTGTTGGAGAATCTGGACTGCGTGCTGCATGGTGTCCCAGTCGGAGCTGGAACCCATGACCACGCCGATGAGCGCTTGAGTCATTGGGTGCTTTTCGTTGTCAATATCGAATTTTAAGGTTTCAGGCCAAGCGGGTCTGAAACACAACCCGGAACACTGCCCCCATGATGGACGTCACCCTGCAAAATTTTGAAACCGAGGTCATTGCGGCCTCCATGGCCACGCCCGTGCTGGTGGATTTCTGGGCCCCGTGGTGCGGCCCCTGCAAATCGCTCGGCCCGGTGCTCGAAAAGCTTGAAGAAAGCTACGAAGGCCGCTTCAAGCTGGTCAAGATCAATTCCGACGACGAGCAACAGTTGGCGCAGGCCTTTGGCATCCGCAGCATCCCGACCTGCATCCTGATGATGGGCGGCAAGCCCGTGGATGGTTTCATGGGCGCTCAGCCTGCAGGGCAGATCCAGCAATTCCTCGACAAACACCTGCCGCCTGCCGATGCGCTGCAAGCCCAAGCGAGCGACGAAGCCGTTGCCGACCCCGACGGCGCAGGCGAGCCCGACCCTCGCGCCGCTCTGGAGCAAGCCCTGGCCACCGATCCGGGCAATGACGATGCCCGCTTTGACCTGGTGAAACTGTTGATTGGTTTGGGCGAGTTGGCCGAAGCCGCCGCCTTGTTGGCTCCGGCCATGAGCCGCATCCCGGTGCCACTGCGCTTTGAAGCCCAAACCCAGTGGCTCAATGCCCTGGAATTTGTGACCACCGACCCACGCGGTGGCTGGACGCTGGACCAATTCGACGAACTGATCGGCCAGAACAAGCGTAACTTTGAAATCCGCTTTGCCAAAAGCCGCCTTCTGATCGCCATGGGCGAGTGGGAAGCGGCCATGGACGAGTTGCTCGAAATCATCATGCGCGACAAGAAATGGGACGACGAAGCCCCGCGCAAAACCTTTGTCGCCCTGCTGGAGCTGATGACCCCGCAAAAGCCAAAAACCCAGGACGCCACCGGCAAATCGGCGGGCGGCATCGAGCTGATGGGCAAAGCGGCCGTGGAAGAAGACCCCTTGGTCGCAATGATCGCCAGCTACCGGCGCAAACTGAGCATGGCGCTCAACTGAGCGGCTGTCGCCAGTCCGAGTTGCAAGTCGGAGCCGTAGGTCGGAGCTTCAGCTCCGACGATTTCCGCTCCGGCACAGGCCCCACGTCGGGGCTGAAGCTGCCGACCTACAGCCAACATCCCAGGTCATCGATGAGCACAAAGCACTGTGTATGGCCTCAGCGCGAAGGGCCAGCCTGCCGTTCGATGGCCATGCGCAAATTGGGCAGCAGCCCGATGGCCATCAGCACCTCACCAACCACAAACATGGGGCCGACCAACAGGCCCACGATGTCGTCCACAAAAGCGGGTTTGCGGCCTTCCCAGTAGTGGCCGACAAACTGGATGATCCAGCCGATCACAAAGACGGCCAAGCCCAACTGCCAGCCTTGCAGGCCGACTTGGCCCGCCATGGGTGCCAACACATGTGCCAGGGCGATCAGCGCACCGTTGACCAGCGCTGTGGCCAAACCCAGCAAGAAGTTGCCGCGTGACAGGTACCACAGGCTGGTCAGCCCCCACACCAGCCAGGCGGGCGTGACCACACGGTCGGCCACCACCCATTCAGGCTGGGTCAACATGATGCCGATGGCCATGAAGATGAGGGGCACCCCCAGCAAATGGGTGGCGATGTTGCGGCGGTCGCGGTGGTAATGGGCGTACTGAACCATCAGTACGGTGGCGGGACGGAAAAAACTCATCGTGTGTCTCTTTCTTGTTGCCATGCCGCCCATGTCGGCCACGGGCATGCCCATTGGGTCGGCCTCAGGGCCGTGCTGTCAACCCACCAGGCGCTGCAAGGCTTCCTGGTATTTGGCGGCGGTTTTCTCGATCACCTCGCGCGGCAAGCGCGGGGCCGGTGGTGTTTTGTCCCAAGGCTGGCCGTTGACCAGAGCGGTTTCCAGCCAGTCGCGCAAAAATTGTTTGTCGTAGCTGGGCGGGTTCGCACCTTCAACATAGCTGTCAGCAGGCCAATAGCGTGAGGAGTCGGGGGTGAGCACCTCGTCCATCAGCACCAAGGTGCCGTCGGTGTCCAGACCAAACTCGAATTTGGTGTCCGCAATGATGATGCCCTTGGTGGCGGCGATGTCACGCGCCGCTTTGTACAGCGCAATGCTGATGTCGCGGATACGGCCTGCCAGATCGGCACCGATCATGGCCACAGTCTGCTCAAAAGTGATGTTCTCGTCGTGCTCGCCCACAGCGGCTTTGGCAGCCGGGGTGTAGATGGGTTCGGGCAGCAAGCTGGCGTTTTGCAGGCCCTCGGGCAGGGGCACGCCGCACACCGAGCGCGATTCCTGGTATTCCTTCCAACCACTGCCGGCCAGATAGCCACGCACCACAGCCTCCACCGGGATCGGCTTCAAGCGCTTGACCAGCATGGAGCGGCCCGTGACCTGCGGCACTTCAGCAGCCGAGACCACGCTCTCGGGCGCATCACCGGTCAGGTGAATGGGGCAGATGTTCAGGCCCTTGGGGCCGAGCTTGTCAAACCAGAACAAGGCCATTTGCGTGAGCAGCACACCTTTGCCCGGAATGGGCTCGCCCATGATGACGTCAAACGCGCTGATGCGGTCCGAAGCCACCATCAGGATGCGGTCGTCGCCCACAGCGTAGTTGTCGCGCACCTTGCCGCGTGCAAGCAAGGGCAGGGAAGTCAGGGCCGAGGTGTGGAGCGCAGAGGTCATGGCAAAACAGTCAAAGCAGAAAAGAAAAAGGCCCGTTGAACAGTCAACGGGCCATTCGGGTCAATTATCGCAGGCTCTGGGCGCGATCAGTTGACCACCTGGGCCAGCTCGCCCTTGGCGTAGCGGGCGGCGACCACTTGCAGGGTCTCGCCTTTGATCTTGGGGGCCTGGCCTTCGCAGCCGAATTCCAGATAACGCTGTTTGCACAGCTGTTTGGCGGCTTCGCGGGCGGGCTTGAGCCACTCGCGGGCATCGAACTTGTCGGGGTTCTCGAACAAGAACTTGCGGCAAGCGGCGGTCATGGCCAGGCGGATGTCGGTGTCGATGTTGATCTTGCGCACGCCGAACTTGATGGCTTCCTGGATTTCCTCGACGGGCACGCCGTAGGTTTCCTTCATCTTGCCGCCGTACTGGTTGATCAGCGCCAACAGCTCTTGCGGCACGCTGGAGGAGCCGTGCATGACCAGGTGGGTGTTGGGGATGCGGGCGTGGATTTCCTTGACGCGGCTGATGGCCAGGATGTCGCCCGTGGGCTTGCGGCTGAACTTGTAAGCGCCATGGCTGGTGCCAATGGCAATGGCCAAAGCGTCCAGACCCGTGGCCTTGACGAACTGGGCCGCCTCTTCGGGATCGGTCAACATCTGGCTGTGGTCCAGCTTGCCCTCGGCGCCGATGCCGTCTTCTTCACCGGCTTCGCCCGTTTCCAGATTGCCCAGGCAACCGAGCTCACCTTCAACCGACACGCCCATTTTGTGGGCCATGTCCACCACGCGGCGGGTCACGTCGACGTTGTACTCAAAGCTGGCGGGGGTCTTGCCGTCTTCCATCAGCGAGCCGTCCATCATCACCGACGAAAAGCCCAGGTCAATCGCGCCTTGGCAAATGGCAGGGCTTTGGCCATGGTCCTGGTGCATGACCAGCGGGATATGGGGCCACATCTCGGTGGCCGCCTGAATCAGGTGCTTGATGAAAGGCTCACCGGCGTACTTGCGGGCACCGGCGCTGGCTTGCAGGATGACCGGGGCACCGACTTCGTCGGCGGCGGTCATGACGGCCTGAACTTGCTCCAGGTTGTTGACGTTGAAAGCTGGAATGCCGTAGCCGTTGACGGCCGCATGGTCCAGCAGCTCGCGCATTGAAACGAGTGCCATGGTGGTGATTTCCCAGAGAGTTTAAAAATCGGGCAAAGCCGGGCATGTACCCGGCTTGTAACTGGGCTGAATTTTATAGGTTTCGGTCTGACAGGGGACTGAATCGCCCCAGACCGGGGGCTGCAGCCTGTGTGGGCCGCAGCAGCGCAGGCTCAACCCACGCGGCAGATCTTGAGCATGTTGGTGCCGCCGGGCGAGCCCATGGGCTCGCCACAGGTGATGGCGTACACGTCACCCGTGCTCACGATGTTGCGCTTTTTGAGGTAACCCTCGGTCTGCATCAAGGCGGTGTCGCGGTCGGCGCTGGTGTCCATCAACAAAGGACGCACATTGCGGAACAAAGCCATCTTGCGCTGCGAGGACAGCTTGGTGGTCACCGCGTAGATCGGGATGTGCACGCGGCGACGGCTCATCCACAAGGCGGTAGAGCCCGACTCGGTCAGCGCGACAATGGCCTTGGCCCCCAAATGGCTGGCGGTGAACAAGGCGCCCATGGCGATCGACTGGTCGATGCGGTTGAAGGTTTGGCCTTTGAAGTCGGCATCGATCTCCCCATCTTCAGCGCCCTCGGCAGCCAGACAGATTTTGGCCATTTCTTCCACCGTCTCCAGCGGGTACTTGCCGGCAGCCGTTTCGGCGCTCAACATCACCGCGTCGGTGCCGTCCAGCACGGCGTTGGCCACGTCAGACACTTCGGCGCGGGTGGGCACGGGGTTGGTGATCATGCTTTCCATCATCTGGGTGGCGGTGATGACGACTTTGTCGTGCACCTTGGCCAGCTTGATCATGCGTTTTTGCAGGGCGGGCACGGCGGCGTTGCCCACCTCGACGGCCAAATCACCTCGGGCGACCATGATGCCGTCGCTGGCCATCAGGATGGCTTCCAGATGCGGGATGGCTTCGGCGCGTTCGATCTTGGCGATCAAACCGGGCTTGTGACCGTATTCGGCACCGGCCACATTGCACAGCTGGCGGGCCATTTCCATATCAGTGGCGTTTTTCGGAAAGCTCACGGCCACATAGTCGGCCTGCAGGCTCATGGCGGTCTTGATGTCGTCCATGTCCTTGGCAGTCAGCGCGGGGGCGGTCAGGCCGCCGCCTTGTTTGTTGATGCCTTTGTTGTTGGACAGCTCGCCGCCGAGTTTGACGGTGGTGTGCACCTGCTCGCCTTTGACGGCGACCACATTGAGCACGATCAGGCCGTCGTTGAGCAAGAGCACGTCACCGGCTTTCACATCGCGGGGCAACTCTTTGTAGTCCAGGCCCACGCCGTGGATGTCACCGGGTTCGGTGCGCGAAGCGTCCAGCACAAAAGGGGCACCAGGCTCGAGCATGACTTTGCCTTCGGCAAACTTGCCCACGCGGATCTTGGGGCCTTGCAGGTCGGCCATGATGGCGACTTCGCGGCCGGCGCGTTGCGAGGCTTCACGCACCAAGCGGGCGCGGTCGACGTGGTCCTGGGCTTTGCCATGGCTGAAATTCAAGCGCACCACATTGACGCCGGCACGGATCATGGCTTCGAGCAGGGCGGGATCGCTGGAAGCAGGGCCTAAGGTGGCAACGATTTTGGTGGCGCGACGCGACATGCAGGGGTCTCCTTGTAACTTGGTTTCAATTTTCACATGGAATCGGTTACATGCCCGATTCTTTCGGAAGCACTCCAGCAGGCCTGCCGTCTGAAAATCCGAAAATGAACATCAAACCATTCAAAATCCGCATCATTCTTCTTTGCGGCTTGATCCTTGTCAGTCACGGGAAAACCCCAAGCGACTAAACTCGGGGGTAGCGAATTACCCTGATCGAGCGTCATGACCGCAAGCAACACACAGCCTTCCAACCAACCGATCCCTCTGGATCAGCCCCTGCCCCACCGCAAAATCATCCGCGAGTGGCTCATTCCCCTGTCCGAGCGCACCACACTGCTGGCCTTTGTGCTGCTGATCGTGGACTACGCCCTGTTCTTTGCCCTGATCGCCGGCACCATCGCGTTCGACGCCGTCTGGGCCAAGCTGCTGTGCGGTCTGGCCGCCGGCTTCGTGATCGGCCGCCTGTTCATCATTGGCCACGACGCCTGCCACCAGAGCCTGACGCCGCACCGCGAGCTGAACAAGGTTTTGGGCCGCATCGCGTTCTTGCCCTCGCTGACCCCCTACAGCCTGTGGGACACCGGTCACAACGTGGTGCACCATGGCTACACCAACCTCAAAGGCGTGGACTTTGTCTGGACACCCCTGACCGCCGCCGAATTTGAAGCCCTCTCGCCCCTGCAAAAATTGCTCGAGCGCGCTTACCGCAGCGGCTGGGCCCCCGGCCTGTACTACATGATCGAAATCTGGTGGAAGCGCGAGTTCTTCCCCAACAAGACCCACATGCCCACACGCCGCCCAATCTTCTTCAAAGACAGCTCGCTGGTCACCGTGTTCGGCCTGCTGTGGATCGCGGTCATCGCGGGTGCCGCTGTGGCCACGGGCCAGTCGGTCTGGTTGTCGCTGCTGCTGGGCTTTGCCGTGCCCTTCTTCTTCTGGAACAGCATGATCGGCTTTGTGGTCTATGTGCACCACACCCACGTCAAAGTGTCCTGGCACGACAACAAAGCCGCCTGGACCAAGGCCGCGCCTTTCGTCTCGACGACAGTGCATCTGACCTTCCCCTTCAACATTGGCGCTTTGATGCACCACATCATGGAGCACACCGCCCACCACGTGGACATGAGCGTGCCCCTGTACCGCCTCAAAAAGGCCCAGGCCAAACTCGAAGAGATGCTGCCCGGCCGCATCATCGTGCAGCCCTTCTCGTGGAAGTGGTACTTCGAGACCGCCAAAAACTGCAAGATGTACGACTTCACACGCGAGTGCTGGACCGACTTCAAGGGCAACATGACCAGTCCCGTGCGCGGCAATCTGCCACCGGCTGCGCAAGCCTGATCAGGGCTTCGGCCTCCACAACAAAAAACCCCGCGATGCGGGGTTTTTTGTTGGGTGAATCGGAAACCTGTGTCGGGGCTAAAGCCGCCGACCTACAAAGCCGCCGACCTACAAGATACCGGCAGGTCGGCACCTTCAGGTCCGACGTTTGATCAAGCCACAGCGCGTTTGGCCAAGATCTCAAAAGCTGGCAAGGTCTTGCCTTCCAAAATCTCCAGGAAGGCACCGCCACCGGTCGAGATGTAGCCAACTTGCTTCTCAATGCCGTATTTGGCAATCGCGGCCAAGGTGTCGCCACCGCCTGCGATGCTGAAAGCACTCGACTCGGCGATCGCTTGGGCAATCACTTTGGTGCCGTTGGCAAACTGGTCGAACTCGAACACGCCCACTGGGCCATTCCAGACGATGGTGCCTGCGGCCTTGAGCTGAGCGGCCAGCTGGGCAGCCGTCTCGGGTCCGATGTCCAGGATCATGTCGTCATCGGCCACGTCGGTGGCTTTTTTCACAGTGGCCACGGCGTCGGCCGCGAAGGTCTTGGCCGTCACCACATCGGTCGGGATCGGCACGTCGGCACCACGGGCCTTCATGGCCTCGATCACGGCTTTGGCTTCGTCCACCAGATCGGCTTCGGCCAGGCTTTTGCCGATCTTCAGGCCCGCCGCCAGCATGAAGGTGTTGGCGATGCCGCCGCCCACAATCAGCTGGTCCACGTTTTGCGAGAGGCTCTTCAAAATGGTCAGCTTGGTGGACACCTTGGAGCCCGCCACGATGGCGGCCAGTGGGCGCTTCGGGTTGGCCAATGCTTGGCTGATCGCGTCGATCTCGGCCGCCAGCAAAGGGCCAGCACAAGCGATGGGCGCGAATTGGGCGATGCCATACGTTGTGCCCTCGGCGCGGTGCGCGGTGCCAAAGGCGTCGTTCACATAGATGTCGCACAGCTGGGCCATCTTGCGGGCCAGCTCTTCGTTGTTCTTTTTCTCACCCTTGTTGACGCGGCAGTTTTCGAGCAACACCACCTGGCCAGGGGCCACGGTCACGCCGTCCACCCAGTTGGCGACCAAGGGCACTTCACGGCCCAGCAGCTCGCCCAAACGCTTGGCCACGGGGGCCAGCGAGTCTTCGGCCTTGAATTCGCCTTCGGTGGGGCGGCCCAGATGGCTGGTGACCATGACGGCGGCACCAGCGGCCAAAGCCATCTGGATGCAGGGCACGCTGGCACGCACGCGGGTGTCTTCGGTGATGCTGCCGTCATCGGCTTGGGGCACGTTCAGGTCGGCGCGGATGAAAACACGTTGTCCGGCAGCTTTGCCGCTGGCGCACAAATCAGAAAAACGGATGACGTTCATGGTGAAACAAGTCCTGTATCGGGAAAACTGTTCTCATTTTAAAAGCTGCATCTGACGCGGGCTGACAAATGACGGGTAACGTCACTGGAACAAATCCAGACTCACCAGCCCAGACCCAGGTGCAAAGGCAGGTACACCGCCATGCCGGCCAGGATGGTCAGCAGCACATCGCGACGCCAAAAGTAAATGCCTGCGCCCATGAAGGCGGCAAACAGGCGGGCGTCTTGCCAGGTGCTGATGAGCGTGCCCTGCACGGTGATGATCTCGGGCACCACCACAGCCGACAAGGCGGCAATGGGCGCGTATTGCAAGCCGCGCTGCGCCCAGTGCGGCAGCTGCCAGTTTTTGCTCGAGATGAAAAAGAAGCTGCGCGTGAGCACCGTGACCAGCGCCAGCCCAACGATGACCGCCAAGGTCCACAGGTCCGTACCGTTCATGCATTGGCTCCCGCTTGTGGCTGAATTTTCTCGACCATCAGGCAAAGAATCACCGCCACGGCAATCGCCACCACGATGTTGAGCTTGAGCGGCAAGCTGTAGGCCACCACCGCCGCCGCACCGGCCACGGCCGCCGACAGCATGCGCATGCGCGAACTGGCCAAGGAGCACTGAATGCCCAGCAGGCACAAGATGCCCGCAAAGCCCAGACCCCAGCTGGTGGGGATCAGGTTGGCCAGCGCGATGCCGATGAAACTGGCCACGATCCAGGACAACCAGTTCAGAAAATCATTGCCCGCCAGATAGGCTTCCTGCTCCAGTCGCCCCTGCGCGGTCTCGGCCGGGTGGGCGTATTTGCGGGTGAACAGCACATAGCTGATGTCGGCCGTCAGATAAGCGTGCAACATGCGCTGCCAGCGCGGCAGGTGGATCAAAAAGGGGCGCAAATGCAGGCTGAACACGACAAAGCGCAAGTTCACGCAAAAGCCGGTCGCCAAAATCACCCAGGCGGGCGCACCGGCCACGATGAGCGGAATGGCCGCCAGCTGCGAACTGCCCGCGAACACCAGCAGCGTCATCGCGCTGGCCTCGAACACGCTCATGCCCGACTTGACCATGGCCACGCCGGTCATCAGGCCCCAAGCTGCAATGCCCGGCGACTGCGGCGACACCTCGCGCATGCCCTGCACAAAAGCCGGGTGCCGGTTCAGGCGCGACAAGAAGAACATCAGGCCGCTACCAAGCGCTGGCCCACTTGCAGGGGGCAGCCGCGCAAAAAGTCGGCCGCGCTCAAACGCTTGCCACCCGGACGCTGCAATTGCGTGAGGCACAACTGGCCTTGGCCGCAGGCCACGCGCACGCCGCTGGCGTCCGCCTGCACCACGGTGCCGGGCTCAGCCGACTTCGCCAAAGGCTCGGCCACGGCTTGCCAAAGCTTGAGGGTTTCCGTGCCGCCAGCGGTCGTCAAAGGCACGGTCATGCCGGGGAAGGGGTCAAAGGCGCGGATGCGACGCGCCAGCACCTCGGCGGGCAAAGCCCAGTCCAGCGCGGCTTCGGCTTTTTCGATCTTATGGGCGTAGTTCACACCCTCGGCCGGTTGCGGCACGCGCTGGAGACGGTCGATGTCGGCCAGCGCCTGCACGATGGCCTCGCCGCCCAGCGCAGCCAGGCGGTCGTGCAGCACGGCGGTGGTGTCGGTGGGCAAGATGGTCTCGTTGCGCACCAGCAGCATGTCGCCGGTGTCCAGGCCCACGTCCATTTGCATGATGGTGATGCCGGTATGCGCATCACCCGCCTCGATGGCGCGGTGGATAGGGGCCGCGCCGCGCCAGCGAGGCAAGAGCGAGGCATGGATGTTGAGGCAGCCCCGCAGGGGCAGGTCCAGCGTCCACTGCGGCAGGATCAGGCCATAAGCGGCCACGATCATGGCGTCGGCTTGGGCGTCCAGCAAGGCTTGGCGGGCAGCGGCTGCGTCTTCGGGGTATTTGCCATCGAGCTGCAAGCTGCGCGGCTGGGCCACGGGCACGGCGTGGTCCAAGGCCCATTGCTTGACGGGCGAAGCCTGCAGCTTCATGCCACGACCGGCTGGCCGGTCAGGTTGCGAGAGCACCAGCACGATCTCGTGACCAGCGGCGTGCAAAGCGGCCATGGCCACCTGGGCAAATTCGGGCGTGCCCGCAAAAATCAAACGCATACCGGGTCAGCGCTCGGCTTTTTGAGCTTTGACCAGCTTGGTCTTGATGCGGCCTTGCTTGAGGGGCGAAAGGTATTCCACAAACACCTTGCCTTTGAGGTGGTCCAGCTCGTGCTGGATGCAGATGGCCAAGAGGCCTTCGGCTTCGATGTTCTGGGTTTGGCCATTGCGGTCCAGGGCCGTGACCTTCACGGCGGTGGCGCGTTCCACGCCGTCGTAAATGCCGGGCACCGAGAGGCAGCCTTCGTCGCCCTTGACGCGCTCCTCGCTCATCCAGGTGATTTCGGGGTTGATCAGCACCATGGGCTGATTGCGCTCTTCCGAGGTGTCGATCACCACCAGGCGCTGGTGCACATCGATTTGCGTGGCGGCCAGACCGATGCCATTGGCGTCGTACATGGTCTCCAGCATGTCATCGATCAGGGTGCGCAGACGGTCGTCCACCGCAGCCACAGGCTGGGCCACCTTGTGCAGGCGTGGGTCGGGATAGCAAAGGATGGGGAGCAGGGCCATGGGTCAAATAGGGCAAGGGTCAAACCAATCCCCTATTGTCCCTAATTTCCAATGGGCTTGCCGCTCAACGGCCAGCCGCACAAGCCCCAAACACATTCAGCTCGGGTTTGGCCAGGCCTGTGCCCACCTGGCTCAAGTCCAGCATGGCGTGAAACAGGCTGTCGTGCGACCAGGACTTGTCGGCCTGTGCCTGCAGGCAGTCCATGCGCCAGCCGCGTTGCTGCTGCATGGGTTTGGACAGCCAGGCCAGCATGGGCACATGCTTTTGTTCGCGGGGTGCCATGCGGTAAGGCATGCCGTGCAGATACAGGCCCGACTCGCCCAGCGACTCACCGTGGTCAGACAAGTACATCAGGGCGGTGGGTCGGTTTTGTGATTGCAGCCACTGGACCGTCTTGGAGACAAAGTGATCGGCATACAGCACCGAGTTGTCGTAGCCGTTGACGATCTGCTCCACCGGGCAGTTTTGCAAAGCGCTGGTTTTGCATTCCGGCTTGAATTGCTTGATGGCTTCAGGCGAGCGCTTGTAATAAGCCGGGCCATGGCTGCCCATCTGGTGCATGACCACCACCGTGCCCTTGGCGCGCTTGGCCGGGTCCAGCAAACTCAGCTGCCGGGGCAACTCCTGCAACATGACCTCATCAAAACATTCACCGTCCTGGCACAGCCCGGGCACTTTGAGGGCCTGCGTTTCATACTGGGCCACGCGGTTGCAGACCCCTTTGCAGCCCGACTGGTTGTCGATCCACAGCACGGCCAGTCCGGCACGTTGCAACACATCGAGCAAACCTTCATAAGGCTGGTCGCTGTTTTCATAACCCGCCTTGCCCAGGTGCGAGAACATGCATGGTAAGGACGTTTGCGTGCTGGTGCCGCAAGAGCTGACATCGGAGTAATACACCAGATCGCCTTGTGCCTTGAGCTTGTTCAGCTCGGGCGTGGTCTGCCGTGCATAACCGGACAGGCCAAAATTGGCCGCACGCACCGTCTCGCCCACCACCAGCACGATCAGCGGCGCGTCTTTTTCAGACGCGGGCACAGCCAGCAGCTTGGCGTCTTCACCAATCGGCAGCAAAGGCTTGGTCGCCTGCGAGGCCTGGCCCACCGACAAACGCACCACCGCGTACACGCTGTTGAACGGGTTGGCCATGTAGCGCAAGCTGGTGTGGTTGCGCATGAGCGAGGCCAGGTCCTGGAACGAGGCCCAGATGAACACCAACATCATGACCCAGGCCAGCACAAACAGGCCCAGCTGGCGCAGCAGCACAGGCTTGAATGGAATGTGCCGCACTGGCTGACGCCACCACCACAGGCCGGGCAAGACCACGCCCAACAAGAGCGCCACCAGCATCCGCCAGGACAGCAAATCGCGCACCTCACGCACATCGGTGTGGATCACGTTGGCAATCATGCTGGGGTCGATCACCACGTTGTAGGTCAGCATGAAATAACTGCTGGAGGTCACCACCGCCATCAACACCATGCCCGCCGGCTTGAGCCATTTGGGCCAGACCCACAACAGCAAAAACCAACTGATCATGCTCAACAAGATCAGCATCAGGCTGCCCAGGGTCAGCAAGCCCTTCACGCCCTGGGTCTCGGGCAATTGCGAGACCGTGAGCCACATGGGCAAATTGCCCGCCGTGCTCAACCAGATGGCCAGCACCATCAACAAGGTCGTGGGGTGCCAAGGCTGGCTGCGGAAAAGGCTTTTCATGGGGTGTTCAGAGGTGAGGGCGGACCTGATTTTAGTCGCCTCACGTCAAGCGCCGATGAAGCGCTGCACCCATGCCCGTGGTGTAATTCTGCCCATCCTTCGACCCCCAAACGCATGTCACCTCACCGAATGTCAAGCAACCTGTCACGAGAACACTCCCCTTTGAGAGACTTGGCGCTCTTGAGCGTGCTGGCCGTGCTGTGTGTGCTGGCCTGGGACTACTCGGGCCTGGACTACCCGGTCATGCAAGCGCTGGGCAACGCACAAGGCTTCTCGCTCAAGACCAACTGGTGGCTCGAAGACATCCTCCACACCAAGGCCCGCCAGTTGTCGGGCGTGGTCTTGACGGCCTTGGCCCTGATGATCTGGTGGCCACGCGGCTGGTGGCGCGACCTGAACCGGCTGCAACGGATTGAAATCTTCATGGGCGTGCTGTGGAGCCTGCTGTGCATCAGCAGCCTCAAACGCATCAGCCTGACCAGCTGCCCCTGGGACCTGCAGGAGTTTGGCGGTGCTGCGGTCTACGTCTCGCATTGGCGCTGGGGCGTGGCCGATGGCGGCGACGGCCATTGTTTTCCGGGTGGGCACGCCTCGTCGGCGCTGGCCTATTTAGCCCTGTGCCTGCCCTGGCTGACCAACGCCACAGCACAGGCTCAGCGCCGTGGCCGCTGGCTGCTGATCGGGGTGCTGGTGCTGGGCGGCATTTTGGGCTTGACGCAAACCGTGCGCGGTGCCCACTACCCCAGCCACACCTTGTGGACAGGCCTGATTTGCTGGGCTGTCGCGGTGCTGAACCACTGGCTGTTTGATACCTTCGCCCACCGCCGGCAAGCGCTCGCCTCGTCCTGAGGCACCACCGCCAAGAGGCGGCTTGACGGCCCCCGGATACGGCCACCACAATGCCCCAACAGACAGCCCATCAGGCTGCACAGGGAGACA
>JBEEJQ010000048.1:0-16585 GCA_041169105.1 Pseudomonadota bacterium
GGTCGGCCAGCATTGGCCCGGTCACCACGCCCTTGCTCGCTTCGGTGCACGGCGGCCGTGTGGCGCTCGCATCGACCACCGGCCAGGTGGCGCTGCTCGACGGCTTGACCGGCAAGGACATCTGGCGAATCAAACTGCCCGACGCGATCCAGTCGGGTGTGGGTGGGGATGGTCAGCGCTTTGCGGTGGTGTCCCAACGCAATGAAGTCATTGCCATGGAGAATGGCCAAGTCATCTGGCGTTATCGCCTGACAGCCACGTCGTTGACACCTCCGCTGGTGGCCGGTGGCCGTGTGTTTGTGCTCAGTGCAGACCGCACCGTCACCGCACTCGACGGGGCTTCGGGCCAAAAAATCTGGGCGCAGCAGCGCAGTGGCGACCCGCTGGTGCTCAACCAGGCCGGTTTACTGGTGCCTTTCAACGACAACTTGCTGGTCAGCTGGGGCGGCCGTCTGGCTTCGGTCAACCCCAACAACGGCAGCGTGCGTTGGGAAACCCTGTTGGCCTCGTCGCGCGGCACCAATGAAGTCGAGCGCCTGGTCGACCTGGTAGCAGGCATGGACCGACAAGGCAACACGGTGTGCGCCCGTGCGTTTCAGTCTGCCGTCGGCTGCGTGGACGTGAGCCGGGGCAGCTTGCTCTGGAGCCGCCCTGCACAGGGCCATGAAGGTGTTGCAGGTGACGAGCAATTGATTTTTGGTGCCGAGTCCGACAGCAAAGTGATTGCCTGGCAGCGCCAAGGCGGCCAGGTGGCGTGGACGCAAGAGGGCTTGCGTTTCCGTGGCTTGTCGGCACCGTTGGTCCTGGGCCGCTCCGTGGTCCTGGGCGATGACGAGGGTTTGTTGCATTTCCTGTCGCGTCAAGATGGCCAGCCACTGCTGCGTGTGCCCACCGATGGCAGCGCCATCGTTGGACGCCCTGTGGCCGTGGATCAAACTTTGGTGGTGGTGACACGCACCGGGGGCGTTTTTGGATATCGCCCTGAATGATGGATCGGAAAATTTTTAAGTGAAACCTGTACTGGCCCTCGTAGGCCGCCCCAATGTGGGCAAATCCACGCTGTTCAACCGACTCACCAAGAGCCGGGATGCCATCGTGGCCGACTTTGCTGGTTTGACCCGTGACCGTCACTACGGCCAGGGCAAGCAAGGCAAGCACGAATACATCGTGATCGACACGGGTGGTTTCGAGCCCGATGCCGGCAGCGGCATTTACAAGGAAATGGCCAAGCAAACGCAACAAGCGGTGGCCGAGGCCGATGTGGTCATTTTTGTGGTCGATGCCCGTGGGGGCTTGTCGGCGCAAGACCATGATATCGCCAAATACTTGCGCCGCGTGGGCAAACCTTGCTTGCTGGTGGCCAACAAGGCCGAAGGCATGCGCGAGGGCATCCAGATCACCGAGTTCTATGAACTCGGCCTGGGTGAAGTGCTGGCGATTTCGGCGGCGCACGGGCAGGGCATTCGCGGTTTGGTGGATCTGGCACTGGAGCCCTTGAACCTGCCGGAAGATCCCGAAGAAACCGAAGACGACAAAACCATCGTCAAACTGGCGGTGGCTGGGCGTCCCAACGTGGGCAAGTCCACCCTGATCAACACCTGGCTGGGCGAAGAGCGCTTGGTGGCCTTTGACATGCCGGGCACCACGCGCGATGCGATCAGCGTGCCTTTCGAGCGCGATGGCCAGAAGTTCGAGTTGATCGACACGGCCGGTTTGCGCCGCAAGGGCAAGGTGTTTGAAGCCATCGAAAAGTTTTCGGTCGTCAAAACCCTGCAAGCCGTGGAGTCGGCCAATGTGGTCTTGCTTTTGCTCGATGCAGAGCAGGGCGTGACCGATCAGGATGCGCACATTGCGGGCTTTGCCCTCGAAAGTGGCCGCGCCATGGTGCTCGCGGTCAACAAATGGGACGCGGTGGACGAGTATCAGCGACAGTTGGTGCAGCGCTCGATCGAGACGCGCTTGCCCTTCCTGAGCTTTGCCAACATCCATTTCATCTCGGCCAAAAAGCGCCAGGGCCTGGGCCCGGTGTGGACATCGATCGTCAAAGCGCACAAGTCGGCCATGGTCAAGATGAGCACGCCCATCCTGACCCGTTTGTTGCTTGAAGCGATTCAGTTCCAAAGCCCGCAACGCGGCGGCATGTTCCGCCCCAAGATGCGTTATGCCCACCAAGGCGGTATGAATCCGCCGGTGATCGTGATCCATGGCAATTCGCTGGAGCACGTGACCGAGTCCTATAAGCGCTTTCTGGAAGGGCGTTTCCGCAAGGCCTTCGATCTGTCCGGTACGCCTTTGCGCATCGAGATGAAAACGGCCAATAACCCTTACGCTAACAAAGATTCCGCTTGAATTTTGAGGCTTTTGACTTTTTCAAAAGTCCCGGGCCTTGCCTGTGGTAAGGTCATAACTTTATAACTTCTGAACACGGAGAATATCGTGAGCAACAAAGGTCAACTTCTGCAAGATCCCTTCTTGAACGCACTGCGCCGCGAGCACGTGCCCGTCTCGATTTACTTGGTCAACGGCATCAAGCTGCAAGGCCAGATCGAATCGTTTGACCAATATGTGGTTTTGTTGCGCAACACCGTCACCCAGATGGTTTACAAGCACGCTATCTCGACCATCGTTCCCGGTCGTTCTGTGACTTTCAACACGCCCGGCGAAGGCGAAATCACCGCTTGATCTGCCCCTTGGCCTGAAAAGGCCTCGGGCGCTTTCCGACATTGAACGAAACCTCATCCAAACAAGCAGCGCCGACCTTATTGGTCGGCGTTGACTTTGGGTTGCCCCATTTTGATGCCGAGCTGCAAGAGCTGGGCCTGCTGGCCGAGTCCGGCGGCCTGATGCCTGTGGCGCGGCTGACCTGCAAGCGCAAAGCGCCCGATCCAGCCCTGTTTGTGGGCAGCGGCAAAGCTGATGAAATCAAGGAATTGGCCTTGATGCACGGTGCCAAAGAGGTCTTGTTTGATCAGGCCCTGAGCCCCGCCCAACAGCGCAATCTGGAGCGCCACATGGGCTTGCCGGTCAACGACCGGACTTTGCTCATTCTGGAAATCTTTGCCCAGCGCGCCCGCAGCCACGAAGGCAAATTGCAGGTCGAGCTCGCCAAACTCCAATACCTGAGCACCCGGCTGGTGCGACGCTGGTCGCACCTGGAGCGACAAACCGGTGGTATCGGCTTGCGTGGGGGCCCGGGCGAGACCCAGATCGAGCTGGACCGCCGCATGATTGGCGAGGCCATCAAGCGGACCAAAGAGCGCTTGACCAAGGTCAAGAAGCAGCGCAACACCCAACGCCGCCAACGCGAGCGGCGTGACACTTTCAATATTTCATTGGTCGGCTACACCAACGCGGGCAAGTCCACCTTGTTCAATGCGCTGGTCAAAGCCCGTGCTTACGCCGCCGACCAGCTGTTTGCCACGCTGGACACCACGACCCGTCAGCTTTACCTGGGTGAAGCGGGCCGTTCGGTGTCCTTGTCGGACACCGTGGGCTTCATCCGTGATCTGCCGCACGGGCTGGTGGAGGCTTTTCAGGCCACCTTGCAAGAAGCCACCGAAGCCGATTTGCTGCTGCATGTGGTGGACGCGGCCAACCCGGATTTTCCGGAGCAGATGGCCGAGGTGCAAAAAGTGCTGGCCGAAATCGGTGCCGACAGGGTGCCGCAGCTGCTGGTGTTCAACAAGCTCGACGCTCTGGATGCCGAGCGCTACCCCCTGCAGCTGCAAGACAGTTACGAACTCGATGGCCAGCCTGTGCCTCGCGTGTTTGTGAGCGCCAAATCAGGCAAAGGCCTGGACCTTTTGCGTTCGGCCTTGTCCGGCATCGTCAAAACGGCCATGCCAGTGGCCACCCCCGAATCTGAAGATCCCCGTGATTTGCCCCGGGAATATCCCGGTGATCTGGCTTGAACGCCCTTTGAATTCGGCACAATGCGGATTCGTCATTCTGACTAAGACACTTCACCATGAATTTTCAACTGCCAGCCCTGCGATGGTCCTTGCTGCCTGCAAAGATCCGCGGCATGTTCAATCTGAATGACCCCCGCTGGGGCCGCGACGACGACAAGTCCTCCGGTGACACGGGCAATAAACCGGCTTCTGACACACCGCCCCCGGCTGGCCAAAAGCCCGAAGGCTGGCCGCAAGCCCCTCAGGGTCGAGGCAATGCACCCAGCGGCCCGCCTGACCTCGATGAGTTGTGGCGCGACTTCAACCGCAAGCTCGGCCAGATGTTTGGCGGCAAAGGGGGGCCTCAGGGTCCACAAGGCGGCTCGGGCGGTCCTTCGGGCGGCCCTCAGCTGCCGGGCTTCATCAAGAACCTGGGCCTGGGTGTGGTCATCGCTGCCGCGTTGCTGGTCTGGATGGGCACCGGCTTTTTCATCGTGCAAGAAGGCCAACAAGCGGTCATCACCCAGTTTGGCAAATACCACTCCACCGTGGGTGCAGGTTTCAATTGGCGCATGCCTTACCCCGTCCAGCGTCATGAACTGGTTTATGTATCGCAAATCCGCTCGGTGGACATTGGCCGTGATACGGTGATCAAGGCCACAGGCCTGCGCGAGTCGGCCATGCTGACCGAGGACGAAAACATTGTGGAAATCAAATTTGCCGTGCAGTACCGCCTCAACGATGCACGCGCCTATTTGTTTGAAAGCCGCAACCCCACCGAAGCCGTGGTGCAGTCGGCCGAAACCGCTGTGCGTGAAGTCGTGGGCAAGATGAAGATGGACTCTGCACTGGCCGAAGAGCGTGACCAGATCGCGCCACGCGTGCGCGAAAAAATGCAGTCCATCCTGGACCGCTACAAGGTCGGCATCGAAGTCGTCAGCATCAACTTGCAGCAAGGCGGCGTGCGCCCACCTGAGCAAGTGCAAGCGGCTTTTGACGATGTGCTCAAAGCCGGGCAAGAGCGCGAACGCGCCAAGAACGAAGCGCAGGCCTACGCCAACGACGTGATCCCGCGTGCCGTGGGTGCGGCCTCTCGCCTGAAGGAAGAGGCAGACGCTTACCGCGAGAAGATCGTGGCCCAGGCCGAGGGCGATGCCCAACGCTTCAAGTCCATCTTGCCCGAGTACCAGAAGGCACCGCAGGTCATGCGCGACCGCCTCTACACCGACACGATGCAGCAGATTTACAGCAATGTGACCAAGGTGCTGGTGGACAGCAAGCAAGGCTCGAACATGTTGTATTTGCCGCTCGACAAAATCATGCAACAGGTTGCCCAAACACCCGCACCCGTTGCCGAGGCACCGGCCAACGCCGCACCTGCCGCACCCGCTGCCACCCCAGACAGCCGCTCACGTGATGCTTTGCGTTCACGTGACCGCGACCCACGATAAGGACAACAGAACATGAACCGCATTGGATTTTGGATATCCAGCCTGCTCGTGGCGTTCGCACTGCTGAGCTCCACCGTCTTCGTGGTGGACCAGCGCCAGTTTGGCGTGGTCTATGCCCTGGGCCAAATCAAGGAAGTGATCACCGAACCCGGTTTGCACTTCAAGCTGCCGCCCCCGCTGCAAAACGTCAATTACATCGACAAGCGTTTGTTGACCCTGGACAGCCCCGACACTGAGCCCATGCTCACGGCAGAGAAGCAGCGCGTGGTGATCGACTGGTATGTGCGCTGGCGCATCAGCGACCCGCAGGCCTACATCCGCAACGTGGGTCTCGATGAAAAGTCCGGTGCCAACCAGCTCAACCGCGTGGTGCGCAACGCCTTCCAGGAAGAAATCAACAAGCACACCGTCAAGGAGCTGTTGTCCCTCAAGCGTGAAGCCCTGATGGACGACGTCAAACGTGCCGTGCTCGAAGTCGTCAAGGGCGCCAAGCCCTGGGGCGTGGACGTGGTCGATGTGCGCATCAGCCGCGCCGACTATGTGGATGCGATCACCGAATCGGTGTACCGCCGCATGGAGGCCGAGCGCAAGCGCGTGGCCAACGAACTGCGCTCCACCGGTGGTGCCGAAGGCGAAAAAATCCGCGCCGATGCCGACCGCCAACGCGAAGTGACGGTGGCCAATGCCTACCGTGAAGCGCAAAAAATCAAAGGGCAGGGCGATGCCCAGGCCGCACGCATCTATGCCGAGTCTTTTGGCAAAGACCCGCAGTTTGCACAGTTCTACCGCAGCCTGGAGTCCTACAAAACCACCTTTGCCAGCAAGTCTGATGTGATGGTGCTCGACCCGGCCAGCTCGGACTTTTTCAAGGCCATGCGCAGCTCGGCAGGCGCAGGCACTTCGCCCAGGAAGTAAACCTTGAGCCAAACCCTCCTGCTGGCTCTGGGCCTCATGCTCATCCTGGAGGGCTTGATGCCCATGCTCTCGCCCTTGCGTTGGCGTAGCCTGTTTGAGCAGCTCTTGAAGCTGCAAGACGGGCAGATCCGGTTTTTCGGATTGCTCATGGTCATTGCCGGTCTGATCTTGCTTTGGTGGGTTTCCTGACGCCTGGGTCAGAAAACCGGCCTGCAAGCCGGTAAAATCCCTGTTTTAACAGTCCCCCTCCAATCCCATGTCTGCTTGGGTCCTCCCGGATCACATTGCCGATGTGCTGCCCTCTGAGGCACGCCACATCGAAGAACTCCGTCGCGAACTGCTCGACACCGCCCGTGGCTATGGCTACGAGTTGGTCATGCCGCCGCTGCTGGAGCATTTGGAATCCCTGCTGACCGGCACGGGAGAAGCACTCGATTTGCAAACCTTCAAGCTGGTGGACCAGCTCTCGGGTCGCACCTTGGGCTTGCGTGCCGACACCACCCCTCAGGTGGCTCGCATCGACGCGCATTTGCTGGGCCGCTCTGGCCTGACCCGTTTGTGCTACTGCGGCCCGGTCTTGCACACCCGACCTGCACGCCCTCATGCCACGCGTGAGCCCTTGCAGTTGGGAGCCGAAATTTATGGCCACGCTGGCCCCGAGGCCGATCTGGAAGTGCTCCAGCTCGCTTTGGACAGCCTGCGTGCCGCCCGCGTGAGCGATTTGCAAGTGGACTTGGCCGATGCCCGCATCGTCAACAGCCTGCTGCAGGATCAAACCCTGTCCGATGAGTTGCGCCACGACATCCACGCCGCTTTGGCCACCAAAGACGCGCCCAAGCTGGCCCGTTTGACTGCGAACTTCACCGCCGAAAGCCGTGACGGTTTGCAGGCTTTGGTGACGCTCTACGGTGACAAAACCGTGCTGGATGAAGCGGCCAAACGCTTGCCTGTGCGGCCCGCCATCACAGAAGCTCTGGCGCAGCTGCGCTGGTTGTCTGAGCAAATTCAGGGCGCTGCGGTCAGCTTTGACCTGGGCGACTCCCGTGGGTATGCCTACTACAGCGGCATGCGCTTTGCCATTTACGCCAAGGGCGCATCCGATGCCTTGGCCCGTGGCGGCCGTTACGATGGCGTGGGCGCGGTGTTTGGTCACCGCATCGAGCGCGACCGCCCAGCCGTGGGCTTCAGCCTGGATTTGAAAGAACTGGTGGCAGCCGTCTCGCCTTTGGCGTTGCGTGCGGCCATTCGTGCCCCTTGGGGCAACTCGCCAGCCTTGCGCGAGGCCATTGCAGGCCTGCGCAGCCGTGGCGAGACGGTGGTCTGTGTCTTGCCCGGCCACGAAAGCGAAGTTGATGAATTCCACTGCGACCGCGAGCTCGTTGAAGCTGCAGGCCAGTGGGTGGTACAGGCTCTTTGAGAAAGAACATTTCAAGCATGAACAAGACGCAAGGCCGTAACGTGGTCGTCGTGGGCACCCAGTGGGGCGACGAGGGCAAAGGCAAATTGGTGGACTGGCTGACCGAAACCGCGCAAGGCGTGGTGCGTTTTCAGGGGGGCCACAACGCGGGCCACACCTTGGTGATCAACGGTGTGAAAACCGCTTTGCACCTGATCCCCAGCGGCATCATGCGTGCGGGCGTCAAGTGCTACATCGGCAACGGTGTGGTGCTGTCCGTGCCCAAATTGCTCGAAGAAATCTCGGGTCTGGAAAAAGCCGGTGTCGAAGTGCGTTCGCGCCTGCGCATCAGCGAAGCTTGCCCCTTGATCTTGCCTTACCACGTGGCGCTCGATGTGGCCCGTGAAGCCGCCAAGGAAAAAGCCGGTACCGCCAAGATTGGCACCACCGGTCGTGGCATTGGCCCCGCTTACGAAGACAAAGTGGCCCGCCGCGCCATCCGTGTGCAGGACCTGAAATACCCCGAGCGTTTCGCCACCAAGCTGCGCGAAAACCTGGCCCTGCACAACCAGGTGCTGGTCAACTTCCTGGGCGCAGCGCCTGTGGACTTTGACACCACCTACAACGAGGCCATGGAATACGCCAAAGCCTTGCTGCCCATGGTGGCTGACGTGTCCCGCGAACTGAACGACGCCCACAAAGCCGGTGCCAATTTGCTCTTCGAAGGCGCACAAGGCACTTTGCTCGACGTGGACCACGGCACTTACCCCTTCGTCACGTCCAGCAACTGCGTGGCGGGCAACGCCGCTGCAGGCTCTGGCGTGGGCCCGGGCATGTTGCACTACATTTTGGGCATCACCAAGGCGTATTGCACCCGCGTGGGCGGCGGCCCATTCCCCACTGAACTCGATTGGGAAACCGAGGGCACGCCTGGCTATCACATGGCCACCGTGGGCGCTGAAAAAGGCACGACCACCGGTCGTGCACGCCGCTGCGGCTGGTTTGACGCGGCTTTGCTCAAGCGCAGCGCCCAGGTCAACGGCCTGACGGGTCTGTGCATCACCAAGCTCGACGTGCTCGATGGCCTCAAAGAGTTGCTGCTGTGCACCGGCTATGAACTCGACGGCGAGACCATCGACATCTTGCCCATGGGTGCAGACGAAATCGCCCGCTGCAAGCCCATCTACGAAGTCATTCCAGGCTGGACCGACAGCACCGTTGGCGTGACCGAGCTGGACAAGCTGCCCGCCAATGCCCGCCAATACCTGGCCCGCATCGCGGAAGTGACCGGTGTGCCCGTGCACATGGTCTCCACCAGCCCTGACCGTGACCACACGATCTTGCTGCACAACCCCTTCAGCGCTTGAAGCGCTGCAGGCTGAATTTTCAAACCACCACTGACCCTTTGACTGGAGTTTTCCCATGTTGACCGAAGACGGCAAGCACCTGTACGTGAGCTACGACGAGTACCACAACCTCATCGAAAAGCTCGCCATCAAGATCCACCAATCCGGCTGGCAATTCGACACCATCTTGTGCCTGGCCCGTGGCGGCATGCGTCCTGGCGACATCTTGTCCCGCATTTTTGACAAGCCATTGGCCATCATGTCCACCAGCTCCTACCGCGCTGATGCCGGCACGGTGCAAGGTCACCTGGACATCGCCCGCTTCATCACCACCCCCAAGGGTGAGATCGCCGGCCGCGTTTTGCTGGTCGACGACTTGGCTGACACCGGCCACACCCTGCGTGCCGTGGTGGACCAGTTGAAAAACAACTACAAGCCGATCACCGAGCTGCGCTCTGCCGTGATCTGGACCAAAGGCGTGTCTTCTTTCAAGCCTGACTATTCGATCGAAGAACTGCCCACCAACCCCTGGATTCACCAGCCCTTCGAGCCCTATGACGCCATGCGTCCAGAAAAGCTCCTGGAAAAGTGGAAAGTCTGAGTTTTCTCTGATCCCTTGCAACAGCCTCCTTCGGGAGGCTGTTTGCTTTAGGATCGGCCCATGAATGAAAAGCATGCCGCCCCCAATGTCACTGGATTGATCCACCACCCTTATGTGCCGCCAGCTGGCTTTGCGGCACCTCAGCCTGGTGTGTTCAAGGCTTCCACGGTTTACTTTCCGACCGTGGCCGCCATGCGGCAGTTCGAATGGAAAGACAAATCGGCCTACACCTACGGCCTGCACGGCACGCCCACCACCTACACGCTCGAAGAGCGTTTGTGTGCGCTGGAAGGGGGCCTGCAATGCCTGTTGGTGCCCAGCGGTCTGGCGGCCCTCGCCACCGTGGCCCTCGCCTTGCTCAAAACAGGCGATGAAGTGCTGATCCCCGACAACGCCTACGGCCCCAACAAGGATTTCGCCGAAGGGGAGTTGCGCCACTACGGCATCACGCACCAGTATTACGACCCGATGGATCCTGATGATTTGTCGGCACGAATGAATGAACGGACACGCCTCGTTTGGCTCGAAGCGCCTGGCTCGGTCAGCATGGAGTTTCCGGATTTGCCCGAGCTGGTGCGCCGCTGCAAAGCGCATGGCGTGACCTGCGCTTTGGACAACACCTGGGGCGCAGGACTGGCGTTCAAGCCCTTCGATCTTTTGGGTGACGGGCTGCTGGGTGTGGACATCAGCGCCCACGCCCTGACCAAATACCCCAGCGGCGGCGGCGATGTGCTCATGGGCAGCATCGTCACGCGCCACGCCCCTTTGCACCTCAAGATCAAGCTGTGCCACATGCGCTTGGGGCTGGGCGTGGGGGCCAACGACGCCGAGGCGGTGCTGCGCTCTTTGCCCAGTGTGGCCCTGCGTTATGCCGCGCACGACCGTGCTGCACGTGCATTGGCCCAATGGTGGCAGGCCCAAGCGCAGTGCGCACAGGTGCTGCATCCGGCCCTGGCGGGCTCGCCAGGCCATGCCCATTGGCAAAGCCTGTGCGGGCAGGGCAGTGGTCTGGCCGCGGGTTTGTTCAGCGTCATGATCGATGCCCGCTACAGCCAAGCCCAGGTGGACGCTTTTTGCGATGGCCTGAAGCTGTTCAAGATCGGCTACAGCTGGGGTGGCCCGGTCAGTCTGGTCATGCCTTATGACTTGCAGACCATGCGCCAGCGCCGGTATGAACTGCTGCAAGCGGGCACGCTGGTGCGCTTTTCGGTGGGCCTGGAGTCGGTCGATGATTTGCGCGAAGACTTGCAGCGCTCGGCCGCTGCGCATTTGCCGACAGTTTGAACTTGCCGCTACCGGTTTTCTGATGGCCGCTCGGTAGTTTCCTGAGTGTTCAGACGTCATGTTCAGGGTTAGCCTTGCGGTGAACAGATCACACCGCACCGCATGACTTCACCCGCAACGCCTTCGACAGACACGCCCGAACAAGCTCTGCCCACCATGGCGCAGCCTTATGTGCCGCCACCGCCCGTCGGCCCCAGAGCGCACATGCGCCCCTTGAGCTGGGCCGACCCCTTCCGGTGGCTGGAGCGGGGACGTCAAGACCTGTTCAGGCACCCCGGCATCGCTTTGTTTTATGGCGTCTGTTTTTACCTGATGGCGCAGGTCCTGGCCCTGGTCTTCAAGTACAAGCCCGAATACACCTTGTCGATGATCTCGGGCTGTTTGTTGATCGGCCCGTTTTTGGCCATGGGCCTGTACGAAGTCAGCCGCCGTCTGGAGCGCGGCGAGCAGCCCGACATGGCGTCGTCCCTGATGTGCTGGGACCAGCACATTCCCAGCATGGCCATGTTGGTGCTGGTGCTCATCGTGCTCGAATTGCTTTGGGGCCGTGCTTCGCTGGTGGTGTTTGCCGTCTTCTTCAACACCGGCATGCCGTCCACCACGGGCGTGATGGAGGCGATCTTCAACCCTCAGAACATCGAGTTCGTGTTGGTGTACCTCGGGGTGGGCAGCGTGTTTGCGGGGCTGGTTTTTGGGCTGTCGGTGGTCTCCATTCCCATGATCCTGGACCGTGACACCGATGCCATCTCGGCGGCGCTCACCAGCATGCGGGTGGTGTTTTCCAATGTGCTGGTGCTGCTTTTGTGGGGCTTTGTGCTGAGCGCACTGGTCTTCGGAGCCCTGTGGCCATGGGGCTTGGGCATCATTTTGGTGGGCCCCTGGTTGGGTCATGCGAGCTGGCATGCCTACCGTGGCAGCGTCGAATGGGAAGAGGGCGTTCAGGAAGCTGTTACATTGGGCAGCTCAAATTAAAGGAGCCATCTTGGCCACACCCAACTACGGATTCGAAAAGCGCCAGAAAGAACTGGCCAAGAAACGCAAAAAAGAGGACAAACTCAAAGCCAAAGCCGAACGCAAAACCGGCTCGCCTTCAGACGACGGCTCGGACATGGAGGATTTTGGCCAAGCCCCCGCTGCGGACCCTGCAGCGCCTGCAGCTGACAAGCCCGCCACCTGAGGATCAGGCAGCAGGCCGCAGCTCGCTCAGAGCCGGCCTTGCACCATGTGCTGCGCCAGCGCCTGCATGTGCGCCAGCGAATGGCTCTGTGGCACCACCACAGGGGCTTGGCTGTAGTGCACAAAATTTTTGCCCGTGGAGGTTTCATAGCCCGGGTCGTAATGCAGGTTCAGCAAATCGGCCACCACTTCGCGCATCTGGCCCAGCGCAATCTTGTCTTTCCAGGCATCCACGACCGCTTTGCCACGCAGTGCGACCAGGCGCTCCAGCCGGTCCACAAAAAAGGCTGTGTCCTGTGTGAAGAAGGCATAGTCTTCCATCAGCAGATCCACCCGGCTCTCCAATGAGAGTTCCACGCGCATGCAGGGGCTGGCCCGCATGGCCACCATCAACTCAGCGGGCACCGCCAGGTTGCCGACTTTCTTGCTTTCCGCTTCCACATACACCGGGCGGCTTGGATCAAAGCGGCGCAAGGCATCCCAGATTTGGGTGTCAAAAGCTTTTTGAGTCGGTTGCGGCTGGCCGGGAATGAGCCCCAGCACCGAGCTGCGGTGGCGGGCAATGCCTTCCAGGTCCAGCACCTGAGCGCCTTGCTGGGCGAGGGCGTGCAGCAAGCGGGTCTTGCCCGAGCCGGTGGGGCCGCACAACACCTGAAACTGCAAACGCTGCGCCTGACGCGGCGTGTCTTCCATGACCTCTTTGCGAAAAGCCTTGTAGCCACCCTCGATCAGGTGCACCTTGAAGCCGATTTGCCCCAGGATCAGCGCCAGCGAGTTGCTCCGTTTGCCTCCGCGCCAGCAATAAATCAGGGGCTGCCAGCTCTTGGGCTTGTCCATGATCTTGGTTTCGATGTGCTGGGCGATGTTTTTGGCCACCAGCGCAGCGCCGATTTTTTGCGCTTCAAACGGGCTGACCTGTTTGTACAAAGTGCCCACGCGGATGCGCTCTTCGTTGTTGAGCGATGGCCAGCTTTGGGCACCCGGCAGGTGGTCTTCGGCATGCTCGCCCTCAGAGCGGGCGTCCAAAACTGCATCAAACTGGTCGAGCTTGGCCATGGCATCAAAGGCCGAGATCAGGTGAACACTCATTTCAATTGTTTCTTCAGTGTGGGCCAGACATTGGCCAGCAGCCGCGCTTGCGCGGCTTCATTGGGATGGATACGGTCCGCCTGGAACCACTTGATCGGGTCGGCATCGTCGGCGACCCCGCGTAAAAAGAAAGGCACCAGGTCTGTGTTTTGGCTTTTGGCCAGCTGAGCATACAGGGCGGCAAAGGCGCGGGTCATCTCGAGGCCGTAGTTGGGGGGCATCTGCATGCCCAGCAGCAGCACCTGTGCGCCGGCGGCTTTGGCCTGGCGGGTCATGTTCAACAGGTTGTCTTCGGTCATGCTCAGGGGCAGGCCGCGCAAAGCATCGTTACCACCCAACTCGATCACCACATGCGTGGGCTGGTGTTGCTGCAACAAGGCCGCCAACCTGGAGCGGCCGCCCGAGGTGGTCTCGCCGCTGATGCTGGCGTTGATGACCTCGGTGCCAGGGCGCTCTTGCTGGACTTTCTGGCGCAACAACTGAACCCAGCCCGTGCCGCGCGTCAGGCCGTACTCGGCACTCAGCGAGTCTCCGACGACAAGGATGCGCGCCGCTTTGGCCGCTTGCGCAGACGCGCCAAAGCCCTGGCCGACAAGGGCCAGCAGGCTCAAGGTAAAGTGGCGTCGTCTCAACAAGGGTCTGTGCATGCCTGAATCCATCATTGCAGTTCGTGGCGTTTCCAAAAGCGTGCAAGACGCCAGCGGTACGCTGGACATTTTGCGCGATATCGATTTCTCGCTGTCCAAGGGGGAAACAGCCGCTATTGTCGGTGCTTCCGGCTCGGGCAAAAGCACCTTGCTGGCCATCATGGCCGGGCTTGACCTGCCCAGCACCGGCCAAGTCCTGCTGGCCGGGCAGTCGATGTTCGATCTGAGCGAAGACGAGCGCGCCGCCGTGCGTGCCCGCCATGTGGGTTTTGTCTTCCAGAGCTTTCAGCTCATGCCCCACCTGACGGCGCTCGAAAACGTCATGCTGCCGCTGGAACTGGCCGGACGGCCTGATGCTCGCAGTACCGCCACCGCCATGCTGCAGCGCGTGGGGCTGGGCGAGCGGCTCAAGCACTTGCCCAAAGTTCTCAGTGGTGGCGAGCAACAACGCGTGGCGCTGGCCCGCGCCTTTGTGGTGCAACCAGCCTTGCTCTTGGCCGACGAGCCCACCGGCAGCCTGGACCACGCCACCGGCCAAGCCATCATGGACCTGATGTTTGCGCTCAACCGCGAGCAGGGCACCACGCTGGTGTTGGTCACGCACGACCGCCAACTGGCCGCCCGCTGCGAGCGCATGCTGGTCATCGAGGCCGGTCGTTTGGCCCCTGCGGCAGTCGGTCAGTCCTGAGTTCAGGGCTTGCAGTAGCACCATCGCCCAGTCTGCGCAGCGGACCAACGATAATCTCAGGATGTCATCTCACAAAGTGCTGTACGGCTTTCATGCCGTAGGCGTTCGCCTCAAGATCGCCCCCCAATCCATCATCGAAATCCATTTCGAGGTCACGCGTCGCGATGCCCGCATGCGCCAATTCATCGACAAGGCCCGCGACTCGGGCATGCGCATGGTCGAATCCGATGGCGAGCGCCTGGCCAAGTTGGCTGGCGGTCACGGCCATCAGGGCGTGGTGGCTTTGGTTGCGCCCATCCCGCAAAACAACTCGCTGGACGATTTGCTCGACACCATCGAAGGCCCGCCGCTGCTCTTGGTGCTGGATGGCGTGACCGATCCGCACAACCTGGGCGCATGCCTGCGCGTGGCCGATGGGGCCGGGGCACACGCCGTGATCGCCCCCAAAGACCATGCCGCCGGCATCAACGCCACCGTGGCCAAAGTCGCCAGCGGCGCGGCCGAAACCATGCCGTATTTCATGGTGACCAATCTGGCCCGCACCTTGGGTGAACTCAAGGAACGCAGCATCTGGATCGTGGGCACCAGCGGCGACGCGCCGCGCACCGTGTACCAATCCGACCTGAAAGGCCCCACAGCCTTGGTGTTGGGTGCCGAAGGCCCTGGCATGCGCCAGCTGACCCGCAAGACCTGCGATGAGCTGGTCAGCATTCCGATGCAAGGCGCGGTCGAGAGCCTGAACGTCTCGGTGGCCAGCGGCGTGTCCCTGTACGAGGCACTGCGCCAGCGGACCTGATGGACGCCTGGGTCTGCTCGTCGGAGCTGAAGCTCCGACCTACGGACTGAGAGATGGATTTGTAGGTCGGCGGCTTCAGCCCCGACATGTTTTCTGTCCAAACGGATGAAAGGGAGTTTTCAATGTTCAAAAAAATCAAAACCATCTCGCTGATCGCCACCGTGGTTGCAGCCACTTTGCTGACCGCTTGCACGCAAGAGCAGCAAAACAAGATCAGCCGTGACATCCAGAACTGGACCGGCACCAACGGTGTGCTCGAGGTCTATGCCGGTGACAAGCTGGTGCGCCGCTTTTTGAAGGTGGACAAGATCAGCACCGCCTTGGGCACCGACGACAAAACGCCGCGTGCTTACCGCTATGGCTATGGCGTGCTCGATGAAAACCTGAACATGCAGGTCGATGACGGCGAGAAGAAGGTCTATTTCGAGATCAGCGATTACTCGAACACGGTGTTTTTCGAGAACCCACGCTGACCGGTGGGCTGGCCTTCAGACCCAGCCCAGACCGCCCAACACGGCCCCCAGACCGATGAGCCACAGCATGTGGACCTTGGTGCGCCAGACCACCAAGGTGGTCAGCCCCGTCAGCACGTACAGCGGCCAGTCACGCGCAGGCTGGTTGTGGCTCAGCGTCAAGAGCCAGGCCGTGGCCAGCAAAAGCGCAATCACGATGGGGGCCATGCCCGATTTGAAGGCCCGGATGCCGATCTTCTCCCGGTGCTGGTGCGCCCAGCGCGTGGCCGTGTAGGTCAAGATGGAGGAGGGCAGCATGATGCCCAGCATGGGGACCACCACGCCCAGAGCCGTCAGCCCAACGCTGATGGCCCCCCCGCCCAGCCCCTCGCCAGCGTTGAGCCCCACGTTGTAGCCCATCAAGGCCACAAACAAAATATTGGGCCCGGGCGCCGCTTGGGCCAAGGCAATCGAGGAGGTGAACTGGGTTTCACTCAGCCAATGGGTTTCGTCCACCAAATACCGGTGCATGTCCGGTGCGGTGGTGATGGCCCCACCCACCGCCAACAACGACAGCGAAGCAAAGTGGTTGAACAGGCTCAGCCAGTCCTGCGCCGACAGCTGGAGCACCGGGTTCATGCACGGCCTCCGGCTTGGGCCGCTTGACGGGCCAGCTGAACATAGGCCCATGCACAGGCCAGCACGCCCGTGCCCAACAAAACATAGGCCAGGGGCCAGCGAAAAATGCCCACGCCCACAAAGCTGGCGCAGGCCAGTCCGATGCACACCGGCATGCCCATCGGGTTGCTGCGCAAAGCCGAAATCAGTTTGAGGCCCACGGCCGCGATCAAGCC
>JBEEJQ010000049.1:0-16474 GCA_041169105.1 Pseudomonadota bacterium
AGGGCACGATGAACCTGGTGGTCAACGCCAGCCCCGACGACGCCCGCGTGAGCGGCACAGTGGACGGCCAGCCCGTGATTTCTGCGGTGGCTTTCCGTGTGCAGGATGCGCTCAAGGCGCACAACCGTTGCATGGAGCTGGGTGCCTGGAGCGTGGGCAGCCATGCGCAGGCCATGGAATTGCACATCCCGGCCATTCATGGTCCGGGCGGCAGCCGCTTTTACTTTGTGGACCGCTGGCAAGAGTTCTCGATCTATGACATCGACTTCAAGCCCATCCCCACCGTGGACCCGAACCCGCCCGCGCTGGCCGGCATGAGCTACTTTGGCGTGGTGCAGTACATCGGCGCGGCCCGCAGCGCCGACTGGCAGACCTATTACGAACACATGTTCGACTTCAGCAGCATTTCCGATGACCAGCGCTTTGGCATCTTGCCCAAGGGCAAGCTGATGAAGAGCCCTTGCGGCACTTTCTTGTGGCAGCTGATCGAGCCCGAGCCTTGGATGGATGCCGACGACAGCCCCGAGTGCTTGCAGCGCATTGGCTTTGGCGTGCCCCATGTGGCCGAGGCGGTGACCGCACTCAAGGCCCGTGGTGTGGAGTTTGTCGAGTCCACCCAGCTGCACCCCGAAGACCGTGGTGCGCTCACCCGCGCAGCGCTGGGCTCGGTGGCCTTTGAACTCGTGCACAAGTGAGGCCTGTGATGAACTTGCTCGACGGCTACGGGATGGACACCATCACCATGGCAGGCACGCTGGAGGCCAAGCTGGCCGCCATGAAGGGTGCAGGCTTTTCTCAGGTGATGCTGATGGCCCGCGATCTGGTCACGCACCCCGGCGGTGTCAAAGCCGCTGTGGAAGCGGTGCGCCAAAGCGGCATGCGGCCCACCGGCTTTCAGGTGCTGCGCGACTTTGAAGGCCTGTCGGGCCATTTGCACAGCTACAAACTCGACATCGCCAAGTCCATGCTGGAGATGTGCGCGGCCACCGGCAGCAAGGTCTTGCTGGCCTGCTCGTCCACCTCGCGCCACGCCACACAAGACCTGGACCAGATCGCTGCCGACCTGAAAAAGCTGGCCATGCTGGCCGTGCCCATGGGCATCAAGATCGCTTACGAAGCGCTGTCCTGGGGCCGCACGGTCAACGAATTTCCCACCAGCTGGGACGTGGTGTGCCGCGCCGATTGCCCCAATCTGGGCATTGGTATCGATTCCTTCCACATCTTCGCGGCCAAGACCTCGCTGGACGCCATCGAAGAACTCGACCCGTCCAAAATCTTTTTGGTGCAACTGTCGGACTTCATGTGGCAGGAAACGCCGACTTTTGAAGAGCGCATGACCACGGCCCGCACCTTCAGGGTGTTTCCGGGCGAGGGCGTGCACAGCGAGCAGCTGGCCGATTTGGTGCTGCGCCTGGACCGCATCGGCTACCGGGGCGATTACAGCTTTGAAGTGTTCAACGACGACTACCAGCAGTTGCCGCTGGAGACCGTGGCCGAGCGTGCCCGCAAGAGCGCAACGTGGCTGCACCAGGACGTGTTGCACAAGTCTGCACCGTTGCCGGCGTGGACGCGGCATCGGGCTTGAGCGAGCTTGGTGCGGTGAAAATAGCGGGTGTTCAGCTTTGATCGTTCAACATGCCCCGCATCCAATTTGACCTTCCCGACCGCTTCGTTTTTGCCACCGACATCCAGATCTACATCAGCCACGTCAACCAGGGCGGGCATCTGGACAATGCGCAATTGCTGACCCTGGTGTCCGAGGCGCGTGTGCGCTTTTTCAAGGCCCTGGGCTACACCGAAGGCAATGTGGCCGGTTGCCCCATCGTGGTGGGCGACATGGTGGCGCAATACAAGTCCGAGGGCTTTCATGGCGAGACCATGCGTGTGAGCATGGTGCCGCAGGACCACAACAAATACGGTTTCGATCTCGTCTACCGCATGGAGTGCCTGGACACGGCCCGCGAGGTGGCACGCGGCAAGATCGGCATCGTGTTCATTGACCGCGACACCCGCAAAGTGGCCGCTGTGCCCGCCGAATTTTTGCAACGCGCAGGCGCGCTGCCAGTGGTTTGACGCGGGTATTTGCGTTCATCCACCAAAGCGCACGAGGAACCTTCAGCGCATGCGGCTGCCCCACATCGACACCCCGCGCTGCACCGGCTGCGGCTGGTGCGTGGCGGCTTGCCCACCGCATGTGCTGAGTTTGCACACCGAAGGCTGGCGCAAGCATTCGGTGCTGGACGATGCGGCAGGCTGCACGGCTTGCAGCAAGTGCGAAAGGCGTTGTCCTTTTGGCGTGATCAGCATGATGCAAATGAAAAAGCCTGACAGGCGTCAGGCTTGATCGAGGTGGCGCTGTGCTTCAGGCCTTGAAGTGCGCGCTGTCCATCACCTTCAGGTCCCCGGCCACCAGGGGCGCAAAGTCCATCTGGTTCAACACATCGCGCTGCAGGTCGATGCCGGGGGCGATCTCGAACAACTCGATGCCTTGGGGCGTGAGGCGGAAGCTGGCGCGTTCGGTGAGGTAAAGCACTTCTTGTTTTCGCACCAAACCTTGCGGGCCCGAGAAGGTGATCTGGTCCACTTTTTTCACCAACTTTTTCACCGCACCTTGCGCGGCCACGCGCATCTGGCCGTCGCCGGTTTCGAGCTTGACACCTTTGGCCGCCAGCGTGCCGCAGAAGACCACCTTCTTGGCGTTTTGCGCGATGTCGATGAAGCCGCCAGGCCCCACGGTGACGCCGCCCAGGCGAGAGACGTTGACCGAGCCTTCTTCGTCGAATTCGCCAAAGCCCAAAAAGGCGATGTCCAGACCACCGCCGCCGTAAAAGTCGAACTGCGTGGCAGCGTCCAGCATGGCCGTGGCGTTGCGGGCGTAGCCGAACAACACGCCGTCCATCAGCGTGCCGCCGTAGGTGCCGTGCTCGATGGTTTGGTAGATGCGGTGTTGCTCGTTGCGCGCCGCGATCAGCTTGGCCACCGCGTCGGGCACGCCCACGCCGTAGTTGATGACCGGGCGGGCCTTGTCGGTGTTGAAGAGTTCCAGGTAAGCGCGACGCGCCACCGCCTGGCGTTCGCTGAAGGCTTCTTGTGCTGCGGCCACTTCGCGTGCGTGGTCTTGCGCTTCGCTTTGCGCACGCGCCTCGCCTGTCAACTCGCCGCTGAAGGCCGGGTCAAACGGGATGGCGTAGCTGGTGGTCTGCTCGGGGTCCACCACGATGGCGTCCACCCAGGCCGAGGGGATGCGCACTTCGCGGGCTTTGAGCGCACCCTTGGGCAGACGTTCCTTGACCTGCACGATGACTTTGCCGCCGCTGTTGCGGGCCGCCAGGGCCAGCGATTGGGCGTCGAGGTTGGCCGCTTCGTGCTCGAAGCTGATGTTGCCGTCTTCGTCGGCGCTGCTGGCGCGCACGATGGCCACGTGGATGGGGAAGGGCTTGTAGCGCAGGTATTCCCGGCCATCGATGGCGATGACTTCGGCCAGGTCATCCTTGGCCGCATCGTTCATGCGGCCACCTCCGTGGCGCGGGTCACACACCGTGCCCAGGCCCACATGGCTGATGAGGCCGGGGCGGCCCGCGCCAATCTCGCGCATGAGCTGGCTGCTCACGCCGCCAGGCAGGATATAGGCCTCGATCTTGTTGGACAGCGCCAGTTGCTGCATGGCGGGCGACCAGACCCAGTGCCCGCCGATGACCCGTTTGACCAAGCCTTCGTGCGCGAAGCAGTTCATGCCTTTGGTTTTTTTGTCGCCAATACCCAGGGCGTGCATGACGGTGAGGTTCTTGGGGGTTTGCGTGCTCAGGAAGCGTTCTTGCACGGCTTCAAACAGGTGGGTCGCTTCCATCAGGCCGCCGCCGCCACCCATGAGGCCCACGGTATCGCCGTCCTGGATCAGTTGTGCCGCTTGGGTGGCGGTCATGAATTTGGTTTGCATTTTTCAGTCTCTTGTGGTTTGTTCGCGGGCAGCTTCATGGTGTGCTGCATCGGTGATGGCGTGGGGGCCGCGGCCTCATGCTGGGGTACCAGAAATCGGCCGCGGCCCCCACGCCACCCCCGATGGGCTGGTGGTCCGCAGAGGGATCAAACGCCTTGTTGCTTGGTATTCATCCCCACGCAAACCTGCCGTGTGAGTGGGATGGGCGGCCGACGATTTTCGGTACCCCGGTATGAGGAGGTCGCCCATCCCATTCACGCGGCCCTCGAAATAGACACATCACACGCACACAAAAAGTCAGCGGTTCACATCAAACAGCACAGCGCCTTTTTTCATCGCGCTCTTGGCGATCACGCCGCGGTGGATTTCGCTGGTGCCGTCGAAGATGCGGTAGATGCGGGCATCGCGGTAATAGCGCTCGATGGACAGCTCCTTGCAAAAACCCATGCCACCAAACACCTGCACCGCACGGTCCACCACGCGGCCCAAAGTTTCTGCGGCGTGCACCTTCACCATGGCGATCTGCTCGCGGGCGTCCATGCCTTGGTCCAGCATCCAGGCGGCGTGGTAGACCATCCAGCGTGCGGCGTTGATCTCGATCACGCTGTCGGCGATCATCTGCTGCACCATCTGGAAGTCACCGATCTTGGTGCCGAACTGCTTGCGCTCATTGGCCCAGTTCAGCATCAGCTCGCACACATGCGTGGCCTTGCCCACAGCGCGGGCACCCACCTGGGCCAGGCGCACCACATTGAGCGCGCCCATGGCCAGCTTGAAGCCCTGGCCCACTTCGCCCAGCAGGGCGGCGTCTTCGAGCTGCACATTGTCAAAGAACAACTCCAGGTGTGGCGTGCCGCGCAGGCCCATCATCTTTTGGTCTTTGCCCACGGTGAAACCGGCCAGGCCTTTGTCCACCATGAACATCGAGATTTCTTTTTCACCGGTTTTGGCCGACACCAAAAAGAAGTCGCTCCACTCGCCATCGCTGATGAAGTGTTTGGTGCCGTTGAGCACCCAGCCTTGCTCGTTTTTCTTGGCATTGGTTTTGATGCCTGCCGCGTCCGAGCCCGCGCCCGATTCGGTGATGGTGATGGCGCAGGTGCGTATGCCCGCCACAGCAGGCTTGAGCCAGCGCTCGATTTGCTCGCCTTTGCAATGCAGCAGGGGTTCGTACACATTGCCAAAAGCTCGGCGAATCAGGATGTCGCTGGTGTGGCCGAATTGCTCTTCGCACAGGATGCGGTCTATGTTGGACAGGCCGCCACCGCCCAATTCGGCGGGCATGTTCATGCCGTACAGGCCCAGTGCCTTGGCTTTGTCGTGAATGGCTTGGGCTTTGGCGTTGTCCAGAAAGCCCTTGTCCTCGACTTCGTCTTCGAGGGGCTTGAGTTCTTCGGCGATGAAACGGCGTACCGTTTCGATCATCATTTTTTGTTCGTCGTTGAGGGAAAAGTCCATGGGGTGCTCCAGATGTTTGATTGATGTGGTTTTGACAGTGGCTATTTGTAGGTCGGAGCTTCAGCTCCGACACAGTGCTGCGCAGTTCGTCGGGGCTGAAGCCTCCGACCTACAGGAACAAGTGCCGCAGCTTGGCTTGTCGGGGCTAAAGCCGCCGACCTGCAAGACGCCTCTTTCAAGCACTGCTGAACCACCGCGCCCCAAAGAAGAAGGGCAGACGCGAGAGCTTTTCAAAACGCATGAACATGGGCTCAGGCTTCCACAAAGGGGCGGCTCTTGGCCAGGCATTCAGCCGCCCAGTCCCGCACTGTGGTGTTTGCTTCGCGGCCAAAGTTCACCACCTCGACGCTCACGGGCAGGTCGGCGGGCAGGGCGTCAAACAGGCCTTTCACATCGATCGTGCCGTCGCCGGGCAAGAGGCGTTCGCAGCGGGCGGTGTGGACCATTTGCTCGGTTGTGAAATCCAGCCCGGCCTGTGCATCGCAAATTTGCGCGTAATGCAGCAGCTCGCGCGGGATGGCACGGATGTCGTCCAGTGTGGTGGTGGAGCGGCCAAAATGCAGTGCATCGACCAGGATGCCTGCGTTGGCGGGCATGCCCGCGTTTTGCACGATCCGCAGCGCTGACTTCGCATCCTTGACGGCGGTCCAGGGCATGAACTCCAGATCGGCCGTCATGCCAAAGGGCTTCATCACTTCGCACAGGCGGGCGTAGTTCTCGGTGAGCCGCGCTTCGTTGGCATCATCGCCAGCCACCAAAATGGCTTTGGCTTTCAGGGCTGCGCCTGCGTCGTACAAAGCATCCCAGGTGTGCGGATCAAAGTTGTCGCCGATGCGGATGATCTCCAGATCGAACACGCCCACGCCCGTGTCGCGCTGTGCGGCCAGGGTTTCGCGCAGGGCTTGAGGCTGATCCAACAGGTGTTGCTGCGGTGCGCCGGGCGCGTTGGGCCAGAGGCGCAAGCCCACAAAGCTGTAACCCGTTTGCGCGGCGGCAGTGATCGCTTCGGCGGGTGTGCAGCGGTGCGAGCTGAGGTAAGCAAGAGAGTAGGTGCGTTGTCTCATGGCGTTGGTTTTGTAGGTCGGTAGCTTCAGCTCCGACAATGTGTGCAGACCTGAATTCATGTCGAGGCTGAAGCCGCCGACCTACAGGGGAAAAGTTTTATTTCAGTGGCGACACCGCTGTCGGCATGGCGATGGTCGAGACCATGTTCGTCGTGAGGTGGGCGGGTCCGCCTTTGGGGGGCCAGATGCCTTGGGCCACGGCTTCTCCGCGGATCTGGCTGCGGGCATTGAGGCTGTCGTAGGCCCAGATGTTGGTGAAACGCAGCGGGCCGTCGAGCGCCACCATGGCCACCACGCAAGGCGAGAGCTTGTCGCGTGCGGGCACGTACTGCTCCCACAGGTCGATGGTGGGCTGCACGCCACCCGTCTTGATGCCGTAAGTGCGGATTTCGTAGACCGGGCCGGTGATGCCGCTCTCAACGCTGGGGCGCACCGGCTTCATCCAGGGGAAGCCTTTGTAGCTGTGCTGTTCCAGCGTCTGATAGATCTCGCCGCAGCCGAACGGACTGGCGCTTTGCTGGGTGCGGGCACGTTCGGCCTCCAGGGCTTGCAGCGTGGCAAAGCCGCGCAGCACGATCATCTGGTTGAGCACGCCGATGTCGGTGAACCAGCAGCCCAGCAGTTCGCCCTGGGCTTCGGGGGCGCTGGCAAAGGCCTGCACGTTGGTGGCGGCTTGTCCTGCGGTGCCAAAGGGCAGGGTCATGGTGGCGAGTTCGTAGTACATGGTGTTTTCTTTCGAGGTATCGGTGGATGTGTTGGAAATGGGGTATTCGCAAGTGGCCGCAGGGTCGCGACCCGCAGCATGGTGCGCAGCGATGAAGCCAAAAGTCATGGCTGGGCCCAGCGTGATGCCGCCCGCCGGGTAGTTCCCGCCCATCATGCTGCTCAGGTCATTGCCACCGGCATACAGGCCCGGGATGGCCTGGCCTTGGGCGTCGATGACCTGGGCGTGGTCGTTCACCCGCAAACCGGCAAATGTGCCCAGGCTGCCCATGACGACTTTGACGGCATAAAAGGGCACTTGCTCGATGGGGCCCATACAGGGGTTGCGCAGACCGCGTCGCGTGGCGTTGATGGCATCGCCCTGGATGCGGTTGTAAGGGGTTTCGCCTTTGCCAAAGTCGCGGTCTTTGCCGTCTTGCGTGAGCGCGTTGTAGCGCTGCACCGTGGTCTGCAAGGCCTTGGCGTCGATGCCGCAGGCTTGGGCCAGTTCGGCCAGGCTGTGCCCGCGTTGGAGGTAACCGTTTTTCAGCCAGGGGCCGAGTGGCATGGGGGCCGGTTTGACCGCACCCAGACCGTAGTAACGGATGAAGGCGTGATCGCAAACCAGCCAGGCCTCTGGCTTGTGACCGGCAGGGGTTGCCGCCAGCAGGTCTTGCATGAAGTCGTGGTACGAGTTGGCCTCGTTGGCAAAGCGTTGGCCTTGCGCGGTCACGGCGATCAGGCCGGGCTTGGCGCGTTCGATCAGGTGCGGAAAGTGCGCCACGCTGCCGTCTTGGCGCGGCACCAGCGACACGGGGGCCAGGGCGGCGGCTTGCACCAGGTCGCCCGCCACGACACCGCCAGCGGATTCGCCCATGCGCAAACCATCGCCGGTGTTGCTGCGGTTGCCTGCCGACCAGTGCTCCTGACCGGTGGGCGCGTGGGGCAGGAGTTGCTTTTTGCGTTTGGGGTCGTGCGGAAAACCACCCGTGGCCAACACCACGCCGCAGCGGGCATGGATGCGGGCTTCCCCTTGCGGCGTTTGGACCACAGCGCCTGTGACGCGACCGCCATCCTGCAGCAAGCGCAGGGCAGGGCTGTTGACGCGAATGTCCACACCCAAATCGAAAGCCGATTTGGCCAGCCCACCGATCAAGGCATTGCCATTGACCAAGCGTGTGCCACGGCGGTGCACCAGCAGGTCACGCCAGTGGCGCAGCACCAGCTTGGTGACATACCAGAACGATGCAGGCTTGTGCAGGGCATTCAAAAAGTGGCGCAGCTCCGCGCCCGAGGCGATGCCCATGCCCCACAGCGTGGTCTCGTGCAGTGGGGGCTTGAGATCGTGCAGGCGCTCGCCCAGTTGGCGGGCATCAAACGGTGCGGCGCAGATCGAGCGTCCACCGGTGGCCGCGTCGATGGTGTGGCCATGAAAGTCAGGGATGGCGTTGCCATCGATGAACTGCAGCGCGGTGTTCTTTCTGAAGAACTCGACCATGCGCGGGCCGTTGCTCAGGAAGGCTCGGGCGCGGGACTCGTCGTACTTGTCGCCCAGTTCGCGTCGCAGGTATGACAAGGGTTTGTCGATGCGCTCGACGATGCCCGCCTCGACCGCCAGGGGGTTGCGCGGCACCCACATCCAGCCGCCTGACCAGGCAGTGGTGCCGCCGTATTGCGGGTCTTTTTCGACCACGATAACTTGGAGGCCCAGGTGGGCGGCGGTCACGGCAGCTGACAGTGCGCCTGCACCCGAGCCGACCACCAGCAGGTCGCAGTATTCGGGTGTGGGGCTTGCGGCGTTCATCGGCTGGTCCATGTCACACCGCGTAAATCGGTTTGCGGCCATCGGTGGGCGCGGCGTTGCCGGTCTCGGCCGTGAGGCTGAAGAACGGCGATGCGCCGCTCGATGCGGCCAGTTGCTGCGCGGTGCTGATCAGCTCGGGCGCAAGTTCGTTCATTTTTTCTGACGTGAAGCGCACGGTGGGCCCTGCGATGGTGAGCACACCAAAAGCAGGCTGACCGTTAAAGCGCACAGGCGCTGACATGGCCGACAGACCAGCGGTGTAGGTGTCGGTGGTCAGGCTGTAGCCGCGCTCGCGGGTTTGGGCCACGGCCTCCATCACGGCTTGCAAGCTGGAGGGGGCGGCGGGGCCGAACTGTTCGGGCAGGCCCAGGCCTTGTTTGGCGACCAGGGCCAGGGCCGCGTCATCGCTGAGCGTTGACAAGAACGCCCAGCCAGAAGATGAGCAGGACAGGCGGGCATCGCTGCCCATGTCGGGGTCATAGCGCAGACCTTGTCTAGCACCTTGGGCGCGGGCCACCCAGGTCAGGCGTTCACCATCGACCACCGACAGGCGCACCAGTTCGCCCGAGACTTCGGCCAGGCGGTTGAGCAGGGGCTGGGCGATGTCCACGATGCCGCTGTTGCTGAGGTAGCTCAGGCCCATGGCCACCAGCTTGGTGGTCAGCAGGTAGTCGCCGTGGCCTCGCGTCTGGCGCACATAGCCCAGCCGCACCAAGTCGGTCAGCAGGCGGTGTGTGCCACTGCGGGGAATGTTCAGCCGGTCGGCAATGGCCGCCAGCTCCAGGCCTTCACCGTGTTGGGAGAGCAACTCGAGGATGCTCAAAGTTCGTTCGAGAACGCCGCTCATGTGGGATTCCTTGGCGCCGTGAAGGCCGGGCAGTTTTGACGTTGACCGCTGCGCGCCGCCTGCAGCAAGGCCAAGGTGGCCTGCAGGGTGCGCCAGCCGTCGAGAGCCGAGCAGATGGGGGTTTCGCGCCGTTCGGCCACCGCGCGAAAGTGCCGCAGTTGCTGCACGTACACATCGATGTCGTGCACACGACTTTGTTCGCGCACCATTTCACGGTGCCAGTGGCGCTCGCCGGGGTAGTGCCACAAATCCAGATCGGGCAGAGACAGCGAGCCATGGGTGCCCGACAAAAAGTGCGACTGCACATTTTGGCGGGGGTACTGGCTTTGCTCGCCGGCACAGAAATCCCAGCACCAGGGTGAGACTGTGGTGTCGGAAACCGTCATCACCGCCTGCGTGCCGCAATTGAATTCAATCAGCGCTGAGCCGGTGTCTTCGACTTCAAAGCCGCGCACTGCGCTGGACAGGCTGCCCTGTACCGCGCGCACTTCGCCCAGCAGGAACACCAGCATGTCGATGTCGTGGATCAGGTTGATCAGCACCGGTCCGCCACCAGCTTGGCGTCGCCAGGCCACATCAAAGTAGCGCTCGGGTTTGTAGAAGTTGGCCATCACGTGGGCATTCAGCACTTGGCCCAGGCGGCCGTCTGCAATGAGCTGACGGGCCCTTTGCAAGATGGGGTTGTGGCGGCGGTGGTGGCCCACCAGCACGGGCACAGCCGTGTCTTGTTCGATCAGGATCAGACGTTCGGCGGCGGCCAGCGTGTCGGTCACCGGCTTTTCAATCAGCACGGCGATGCCGCGTGCCATGCAGTCGGCCGCCACATCCACATGCGTGGCGTTGGGCGTGGCGATCACCACGCCTTGGGGGCGGGTGGCGTTCAGCAAAGCCTCGTGGTTTTCAAAGGTCGGGATGTTGCGCTCATGGCACCACTGGCGACCGGCTTGCCCGGGCTCGGCCACGCCCACCAGCGTGAAGTCGGGTGTTTTCTGGATGCGCTCGATGTGCGTCCGGCCAATCACGCCAGCGCCAATCACGGCCAGAGGGAACTTTTGCATGGGACTTTGCGGGTGGGCAAGTGGGTTGATGGGTCGAGTATATTGAATTTTGGAAATAAATTCAAAAATGGAATCAAATTCCGTTTTTATGTATCATCGCGGCCATGAACTCGAACAAGCCATTGAATCTGGACGGTGCCTCGCGGGTGCACTTCATCGTGGGCGACCCGATTGCCCAAGTCAAATCGCCAGCCGGTGTGAGCCAGGCTTTTCAGGATGCGGGGCTCAATGCCTTGTGCATTCCGGCCCATGTGGCCCCGGCCGATCTGGCCGCCTGGACGGCGGGGGTGTCCTTGTCGAAAAACGTGGACGGCATCATCGTCACCGTGCCCCACAAGTTCGCCTACTTTGATCTGTGCGCCACCACCTCGGACCGTGGCGCGTTTTTGAAATCCATCAACACCTTGCGCCGCAACCCCGATGGTTCCTGGCATGGCGACATGTTTGACGGCCTGGGCTATGTGAAAGCACTGGCGCTCAAGGGCTGCAGCCTGCAGGGTAAAAAGGCTTTGCTGGTGGGAGCGGGCGGCGCAGGTTCAGCCATCGCGTATTCGCTGGCCACAGGCGGTTTGCGCGAATTGGCCATTCATGACGAGGACACGTCCCGCCGCGATGCGCTGGTGCAGCGTCTGGCCGCGCTGGGCCAGTGTCGTGTCGTGGCCGGCAGCAGCGATCCTACGGGCTTTGACATCGCCATCAACGCCACGCCGATTGGCATGAAAGAAGGCGATCCGCATCCCATCGATTCGAGCCGCTTCACGCCCGGCATGTTTGTCGGCTGCGTGATCACCGCGCCCGCTGTGCCGCCCATGATTGCCGCAGCCCGTGCATTGGGCTGCAACACCCTGACGGGTGCGGACATGTTCGCGCAGGTCAAGGACCTGATGGTCGAATTTTTGATGGGGGCCTGAGATGCAAGTGCTGAAGAACGGTCTGGAAGGCTTGAAAGACGGCACCGAATTTGACCTGGTGGTCATCGGGGCGGGCGGTGCGGGCTTGTCGGCGGCGGTGTTTGCCGCCCTGGACGGTGCCAAGGTGCTGGTGGTTGAGCGCACCGAGTATGTGGGGGGTACCACCGCTTGGTCCGCCGGGACCACCTGGGTGCCGGGCACGCACCACGCGGCCCATGTCAACCCGACGGACAACCTGGCCGATGTGACGACTTACCTGAACCATGCTGTGGGCACACAAGCGCCAGCGGCCTTGCGTGAAGCCTTCCTGAAGCAGGGCCCCGAGGCCGTGGCCAAGATCGAGGCGCAGTCCTCCATGAAGTACCGGCCTTACCCCAAACACCCAGACTACATCAGCGATCTGCCGGGCTCAACCTTGAACGGTCGTGCGCTGGAACCTGTGCCTTTTGATGGCCGTTTGCTGGGTGATTTGTTCTCGCTGCTGCGCCCGCCCATCCCTGAATTCACGGTGCTCGGCGGCATGATGGTGGACCGCACAGACATCAACCATTTGTTGGCCATGACCCAGTCCTGGGCTTCGCTCAAGCATTCGGTCAGCATCGTGTGGCGGCATCTGCGCGATCGCCTCACGCACTCGCGAGGCACCCGACTGGTCATGGGCAATGCTTTGGTGGGCCGCTTGCTGCATTCCTTGTCGCAACACGCCCAGGCCACGCTGGCGCTCAAAACCTCGGTCGATGCCTTGGAGCGCGATGCCAGCGGTCGCGTGGTCGCTGTGCGCCTGAGCAGCGCCACGGGCAAGGCTCGCGTACTGGCCAAGCGCGGCGTGGTGCTGGCCAGCGGCGGCTTCAACCGCGACCCGGCTTTGCGGGCCCAAAAGTTGCCAGGTATTCCCCCTGAGTGGTGCCCTGCCGCTCCTGGCCACACCGGCGAGGCGCTGGCTCTGGCACGTGGCCTCGGTGCAGTCGAAGGGCAGGGTGCTCAAAGCCCCGCCTTCTGGGCACCGGTCTCATTGCGCCAGCGTGCCGATGGCAGCACAGCCGTGTTCCCGCATTTTGTGATGGACCGCGCCAAGCCCGGCATGATCACCGTCAACCAGGCGGGTGAGCGCTTTGTGAACGAGAGCACCTCTTATCACCTGTTTGCCTTGGGCATGCAGGCCGCCCAGCAAGCCGTTCCCGCTTATCTGGTGGCCGATGCCAAAGCCCTGCGTCAATACGGCATGGGCATGGTGCGCCCCGGAGGCAAAGGCCTGGCCCCGTTTTTGGCCGACGGTTACCTGACCGAAGGCGCCAGCCTGGATGCGCTGGCGAACAAGCTGGGCATCTCGGCTTCGGGCCTGTCCCAATCTGTGGCCGACAACAATGCCTTTGCCCAGACCGGTGTGGACACCCAGTTCCAGCGTGGCGTCACGGCTTACCAGCAAAACATTGGCGATGCAGCAGCCAGTGGCCCCAACCCCAACTTGGGCGCGATCAGCGAAGGCCCTTTCTACGCGGTCAAGCTCTACCCGGGCGACATTGGCGCGGCGCAAGGCCTGCAGACCAACGAACACGCGCAGGTGCTCAATGCTCAGGGTCAAGTGATCGCGGGCTTGTATGCGGTGGGCAATGACATGAATTCCATCATGGGCGGTGTGTACCCCGCACCCGGCATCACGATTGGACCGGGTTTGGTGTTCGCCTTTTTGGCGGCGCGGCATGCTTTGGCCTCGCCTGTGACCCTCGGGTCTAACCCCTAATTCGTTCGTTCATCGAACGTTTTTGCGCGATCATCGAACTACTTCCTCCATGCCTTGGCAAAAATTCTGGAATTGAGCACTACATTTCCATCACCTTGCCCCGCATGGAAAAACGTTTTTTCAACCCCCTTGGCCGTGCAAGCTGGCCTGATTCCACCAACGAGGAGACCTCTGTGAAAGCTACCCTGAAAACCCTGGCCGTCTGCGCTGCACTGGCCGTGTCTGGCCTGGCACAAGCCCAAGACATCAAGATCGCCAATATCGTTGAACTGTCTGGCCCCGGCACCACAGCCGGTACCGTGTTCAAAAACGGCGTCGAGCTGGCCATCAAGGAAATCAACGCCGCTGGCGGCATCTTGGGCAAGAAAATCAGCTACACCACCGAAGACACCCAGACCAACCCTGGCGTGGCCAAGGGCTTGACCCAAAAGGCGGTGGACAACGATACCTTCGCCATCTTTGGCCCCGTGTACTCCGGCTCCATCATGGTCTCCATGGCCGAGTCCAAGCGTGGCGAAACGCCCAACTTCACCGGTGGTGAAGCCGCTGCCATCACCGCACAAGGCAACCCTTATGTGTTCCGCACCGCTTTCGGTCAGAGCGTGTCCTTCCCCAAGCTGGCCAAGTTCATCAACTCCAAAGCCAAGACTTTGGCCATCGTCTATGTGAACAACGACTTCGGCAAAGGCGGTCGTGACACCCTGACCAAGCTGCTCGAAGGCACATCGACCAAGATCGTGGCCGACATCTCGACCGATGCCGGTCAGGTGGACTTTTCTGCCGCTGTCTTGAAAGCCAAGCAGACCGATGCCGACGCGATCTTCGTGTACACCAACGAAGAAGAGTCGGCCCGTGCCCTGCGCGAGTTCCGCAAGCAAGGCGTCAAGAAAATGCTGATCGGCGAAACCACCCTGACCGGTCAAAAAGTGATCGAGCTGGCCGGTGAAGCCGCCAACGGCGCTTTGGCCCACGTGGGTCTGACCGTTGATGCACCCCAGTTCAAGGCCTTCGGTGCCAAGTACAAGGCCGAATACAAAGCTGATTCGGACCACAACGGCATCAAGGGCTACACCGGCGTGTACGTGCTCAAAGCCGCCATGGAAAAAGTCGGCAAGATCGACCGCAAGGCCACGGCTGCTGCGATCCGCAACAGCTGCTTCAGCGCCAAGCAACACCCCGGCATCCTGATGGACGTGTGTTTTGACGATAAGGGCGATCTGGACCGCGAAAGCTTCCTGGTCGAGGTCAAGAACGGTCACCCTGTGATCAACGCCACCTTGCCAGCTTTGAACGCCAAGAAGTAATTCGCTTTCGTGAATCAAGGCGGTCTCCTGTGGGGGCCGCCTTTTTTCCGGCCAGTCGGGCTGCCTCAGCCCGCGCAGGCGGCCTGTGACGTGCCTGCATCCCCCGTTTTCGGAGTTCACCCATGACCGACTTTTTACAACTCTTCTTCAGTGGCTTGGCCACCGGCAGCATTTATGCGCTGGCGGCGCTGGGCTTTACCTTGCTGTGGCAGGCCTCAGGCACCATCAACTTCGCGCAGGGCGAATTCGTCATGCTGCCCGCCTTCATGATGGTGATGCTGTTGGGCTCGGGCTTGTCCCTGTATTTCGCCTTTTCCTTGACCATCGTCTTGTCGGTGGTGATCCTGGGTTGGTTGTTCAAGCGCGGTCTGGTGGACCCTTTGTTCAAGTACGGCATGATGCCCATCGTCGTGGCCACCATTGGCCTGTCGATCGCCATGCGCAACGGCGTGCGTGCAGGCTACAGCGCGGAGCCGCAGCCCTTTCCGCAAGTGTTCCCCGACATGATTTTTGACGTGGCCGGTGTGACCTTCTCGGCCGGTGATGTGGGCACCTTTGTCTTTGCCATGGTGCTGGTGCTGGTGACCCAGGCCTTTTTGAACAAGACCGTCACGGGCCGTGCCATGCAGGCGGTGGCGCAAAACACCGAGAGCGCTTCGGTGCTGGGCATCAACGTGCCGCGCATGATTTTCTACACCTTCGCCATCAACGCCATTCTGGCCGCTGCGGCAGCCTTGCTGGTGACGCCCACGTATTTGGCCAAGTTCGACATGGGTGAGGGCCTGGGCAACAAGGCCTTCTTTGCGGCCATCATCGGCGGCTTCAACAATTCGCGTGGCGCTTTGCTCGGAGGCTTGCTGGTGGGCGTGTGCGAGAACCTGGCCGCGGCCTACATCTCGCCCGCCTACAAAGACGCGGTCGCGCTGATCATCTTCATGGTCGTGATCCTGTTCAAGCCCCAAGGCCTGCTCGGCAAGAAAGAGGAGCGCAAAGTATGAAAAAGCTCAACCTGTTGTTCGCGCTGGTCGTTTTGGCCGCGCTCATCATCGTTCCCAACTTCCTGAAGAACTACGGCATCCACATGTTCACCACCTGGCTGGTGTTCATCATCGCCACCATGGGTCTGAACCTGACGGTGGGTTATGCCGGTCAGAAGTCGCTGGGTCACGCCGCCTTCTTTGGCATTGGCGCGTACACCGTGGCCATCTTCCTCAAGGCCGGCTTGAGCTTCTGGCTCGGCCTGCCCGTGGCGGCTTTGTTCTGCTTTGTGGTGGGTCTGGCGCTGGGCTTTCCGGCGCTGCGCGTGCAAACCATTTACCTGGCATTTGCCACCCTCGGTTTCAACACCGCCTTGTGGCTGGTGATGCGCAACGAAGAGTGGCTCACAGGCGGCACTTACGGCATCAACAACATCGCACGCCCCAGTCTGGGCGGCATCAGCTTCGATGGCAACCTGGCTTATTACTACCTGGTGCTCACCTTCACCGTGGTGCTGGCGCTGCTCTTGTGGGGCCTGCTGCGCTCGCCCTGGGGCAAGGCCTTCACGGCGCTGCGCGACAACGCGATCCGCGCCGAGAGCTTGGGCATCGACACCCGCAGCTACACCTTGCTGAGCTTTGCCATCGGCGCTGTGTACGCAGGCGTGGCC